>JBFHIO010000051.1:0-8470 GCA_041596435.1 Desulforhopalus sp.
AGTGCTGGTTTTGATTTTCATTGCCCGCTGGATGATGGGGCAGAAGAAGGTTGAGGAAGCCGCTGCTGATTGAGTGGCAGGTAGAAAAGACAAAAAAACAGGCGACGGGGAATTTTCCCGTCGCCTGTTTTGCTTTCTGCACTTGGAAGAGAGGCTTACTTCGCTTTTTCTTTGAGCTTTGCCGGCAACAGAGCTCCGAGGCTGCCCATGCTCTTCTCAGCTTTTTGTTCTTTTTTCTTTGCGGAGAAGGCCCGGTATTCACTCTTTTCTTTCTCCGCCTCACTCTCTTCAGAGACGTAGTCAGTGGGGGCGAGAGAAAGACGATGGTTTTCAAGGTCGATACTCTCTACCCTGACTTCGACATCCTGTCCTTCTTCCAGCACTTCGCGGGGGTGGTTGATGCGTCGTCCTCCACCGAGACGGGAGATATGTACCAGCCCGTCAATCCCGGGGGCGATGGTGACAAAGGCTCCGAACTGTGCCAGTCGTGCCACTTTCCCGGTGACCGTGGTGCCTTCGGGGAATTGCAGGGGGATATCTTCCCACGGATCTTTCTGCGTTGCTTTGTAGCTCAGGGAGATACGTTCCTTTTCCCAATCGAGAGACTTGACGACGACCTCAACCTGCTGACCGACGGAAAAATAATCCTCAACCTTGTCCACCCGGCTCCAGCCAATTTCAGAAACTGGAATCAAACCGTCTACTCCGCCGAGATCAACAAAGGCACCGAAGTCGCGGATAGAGCTGATTTCGCCCTTCACCACCTGTCCCTCTTCAAGGGTTTCCTTCAACTTCTCTTTTTGCTCCTCACGTTCCTGCTCTTGAATTGCCCGCGCTGAAACAACAACATTGCGGCCGTTCTCTTCAAAACGGGTAATGAGGAAAGTCATGTGCTTTTCGAGGTACTCTGTCGCCGCATCTTCAACCCGGCGCAGACCCATTTGAGAAAAGGGACAGAAGGCGCGTACATTGCCGCCGAGGGTGATCTCGAAGCCACCTTTGATCTCAGCCTTAACGAAACCTTCCACGGGAACTGCCGCTCGGAAGGCCTCTTCGATATGCGCTGAGGAGGCTCCGGAGCCGATACTGCGAGTAAAGAACTGCTCGCCACCTTTGCTCTGCAGAAAGTACACCTCGATCTGACCGCCAACCTCCACCATCGGGTTGCCTTCCGCGTCAACGAATTCGGATGTGTTCACTACGCCTTCGCTCTTGCCGCCCACATCAACAAAGGTGTTCTCCCCGCGAATGCCGACAACGGTCGCCGTTATCTTCTGGCCGGGGGTGAGTTTTTTGACTGTCTTCTTCTCTTCAGAGGCGAAGAGGGCTTCAAAGCTGTCGCTGGATTCCGTCATGATTCTCTGCATCAAAGTTGAGGCTTAATATTTTCGTCCTCATCAAGAGGGCGCTCTTCGAGGACGTGGACGGGGACAATGGAATCAAAGATACAATCTCCGATTTTGACCCGCTGGATAGTCCGCGTATCCGTATTATACAGGACAAAGCCTGCGTCATCGTGTTCCCCGAGCATGGAGCCGGGGTTGATTACTATTGTATTTCCAACTTTTTCTACTTTATACCGATGAGTGTGTCCGCAGCACACTACATCATAAATACCGTTTTGGGCAAGCTTTTGCGCCTCTTCGGGGTAGTGAACCAGGGCAATGGAGACGCCGTCTTCCACAAAACTGCCATATATCCCGTGATGGGTTATCTCGGGGAATTGCTTGAAGCAGCGGGGAATAATAATATGGGTGTCACCAATATTATTACCATAAATGAGGTGAACCGGGCCGAGAAAGTTGGCCAGTCGGTGGAGCATGAAGGCTGAAATAAGGTCACCGCAGTGTATCATTACGTCAGCATTGGCCTCGTTGGCATAGCCGACTGCAGCGTTGAGCCGGGTTATCTGGTCGTGGGTGTCTGAGATAATGGCGAGAAGTGACATTACTGTTCGATGATCTCCGTACCTTTCGGCGGGGTGAAAGTGAAGAGACTGTCCAGCTCAGAGGTGGACAGTCCGCTGAGAGCGTCCACCTGGATATCACTGAGGTTCATGGTCGTGACCGTGCCGAAATGATCACGGAGGGCGAGGCGTCGGATGAGATCTTTGCTGTCAACCCAGATGTGAATATTCTCTACCTGCTCTGCCCGTTTCGGGGTAAGTTTGAGAACTGTCATGCCTGCGACTGCTTCGCTGTATTCCTCGTCTGGTTCAGTAATGGTGAAGTCGTCGGTGAGGCGGCCGCGTCCAGAAAAAAAGGCGCTGGTGAGATCGGCTGAAATGCGTTCAGCGGGTGCAACAATCATCTGCTGCAACTTTTTAAAATACATGGAAAGAGTAATGCCGTCGGAGACGATGATCTGTTCATCCGGTGCGGTGTATTCCCAGCGCATTTTATGTACACTGGCTTTGCGCAGGAAGACGGAGTGTCCAGCTCCACGCTGAGGCCGACCAGTCATTTCGCCACTGGTGGTCTGATGGAAGTTGAAGGCGAGGCTGTGCATCCTGTCGTAAGTCTGCTGGATCTGCCCTGCAATGGCAGTTCGGTCAACAGTTGTGGTGGTTGCTGCCGCTTTCTCAACGGCAGACACAGGCGCGACTGCAGATACGACTGCAGGTGCGAGCAGAGTGAAGAACAGGAGAGCTGTGAGAAGTGCTTTATTCATGAAATTTCCGAAGTATCGTGGGCAGGAAAAAAATATAAATAAACATATACCAGACTTGCGGGAGCCTCACAAGAGAAGGGCTGTTTTCTCATGTCGGTTGCAAGGCACAGCTCTGCGGAGTTGACAGCAGAACTCCCCGGCATTACCTTTGCATTCGCCGGAGGTGGGGGAGTTTGACGATAACCGCCATTCCCGCATTGAGAAGGGGGTTAACCTGCATTTCGTTGATCTGAAACAGATATGGCAAATACGAAATGTGGAAAAGAATATAACAATGGAGAAATGAGATGCCTCTCTACGAGTATGAATGTAAAAAGTGCAACAAAGTGTTTGAAGTTCAGCAGAAGATCAGCGACGCACCTCTTAAGGAGTGTCCCGAGTGTCACTCTCCGGTGAAGAAGATCATGTCGGTCAACAGCTTTCGACTGAAGGGTGGTGGCTGGTATGCAGACGGTTATGCCAGCACTGGTTCAAGTTCCTCCGGATCCTCTTCTGCTGGCGGCAGCTCCTCTTCGGGAAGCTGAGCCTTGCTGTGATTCACCGGGGGCCGACGACAGCCATCGCGTCCCCGTAAGAAAAAAAGCGATATTTCATGTTTACCGCCTCTTCATAGCTCTCCAGCAGCATCTCCCTGCCGCTTTTCCCTCTCTCTGTATCTCTGCCGCAGAAAGCCGAGACAAGAAACATCAGTGACGAATCGGGGAGGTGGAAATTGGTGATAAGATTATCTACCACCCGGAATGTAAAGCCTGGATAAATATAGAGATTACACCACGCTTCTACTGCCTGCAGTTCCCCTTTTTCATTCTGACGTGCGCCGAATTCCAGCGAGCGTACCGTCGTTGTTCCCACGGCCCACACTTTTCCGCCGGCGGCTTTTGTCCGACGCACTGCTTCGGCTGTCTCTTCGGGGATGGTAAGATATTCACTGTGGATCTGGTGCTCACGAATATCCTCCACACGCACAGGTGCAAAGGTTCCGTAACCCACGTGCAGGGTGACGGTGGCCATCTCTACGCCTTTCTCGCGAATCTTCTCCAGCAGGTCTGGCGTGAAATGAAGTCCGGCAGTCGGGGCTGCAACTGCTCCCGGAGTGCGGGCATACACCGTCTGATAGCGGGAACGATCTTCTTCTGTAGCACCTTCTTTTCGGCCTATATAGGGTGGCAGCGGCACTTCGCCGCAGGCCTCGAGTTCAGCGGCCAGCTTCTCCGCTGATTCGCAGTGCAGTTCCAGCATTGCCTTGCCGCCTTCCAGCAATTCCAGCACTGTGCATTGCAGCGCTTCACTTATGGTAATGTTGTTTCCCGGTTTTGGCCGTTTTGATGCTTTAATGAGTGCGGGGGCGGTAAAGCTTTTACCCTCTGCCCGGCGCAGGGGGTACTCCAGCAGAAAGACCTCTACCTTGCCGCCGGTCTCTTTATGGCCGTGCAGACGGGCGGGAAAGACCCTTGTGTTGTTGACCACCAGCAGGTCCCCCGGGGCGAAGAAGCTGATGACATCTGCAAACTGCAGATGCTCCCGCTTTCCGCTTTCAGGATGAAGAACCAGAAGACGGCTGGCATCGCGGCGGTCGGCCGGATGCTGGGCAATGCGATCTTCGGGAAGATTATAGTGATAAGAGTGAAGACTGAAATTCTCGGAAATATGACTGGGCATGATGAAATGGACTGGAAAATGTTGTAAGTTGCGCGCGAATTCGAACGGCAAGATGTACCACAGATTCATCAGCACTCCAAGGATGGAAGCATATGTCTGCAAAAACAATCTGTCGTAAAATAAGCGCGGTCGCTCTGGAGAAGAGGAATATGAAGCATTCCTGCAGGAGAAAATCGTGATCCTCCTTCTTGCTGCCACCGAGCGGGAAATGACCCCTCTGCGTAATATTCCCGAATTTCGTGCCCTGCAGCGTGACTGCTTCGGCCGGATTGAGCTGCTGGTTACCGGCGTGGGGCCGGTGGCTGCGGCAATCCGTCTGACCCGCTGGCTTGCTGCCAGAGAAGTTGTGCCTGGTACTCTCCGTGTCGTGCAGTTTGGTGTTGGTGGTGGCTGGGCGGCAGAGGGCGCAGAGCTGCTGGATCTCTGCCTTGCCGAACGTGAGGTCTTTGGCGACCTTGGCGTGGCTGTAGGGGAGAAGATGGAATATTTCGACGAAGCCCTGATCGGCTGTCAGCAGTATCTGCCAGATGTCTTCCTGAGGCAGCAGCTGCAGCGCTCTGTTGCAGAGGCGAAGTCCGGAACCTTTGTCACTGTGCAGGCAGTAAGTGGCACGAGTGCACGGGGAGACTTTCTCCATCATCGCTGGCAGGGGCTGTGCGAAAATATGGAGGGGGCTGCGGCCGCTGCCGTCTGCGAGGAATTTGCGCTGCCCTTTGCCGAAATTCGTTCAATTTCCAACTATGTAGAAGCACGTGATCCCTCCCGCTGGCAACTTGATGCGGCCTGTGAAACTGTTGCTGCGGCACTTCCTGCTGTTGTTCACTCTCTACTGACCATTGAATCCTGACTTTTCTGGAGCTGTTATGAAACCGCTTTCTCTTGGCTTTTCGCCTTGTCCTAATGATACCTTTATCTTCCATGCTCTGGTCCACGGCCTTGTCGAGTGTCCGGTTGCACTGGCTGAGCCGCAACTTGCCGATGTGGAACTGCTCAATCAGCAGGCTCTCGCGGGAAAACTTGACATTACCAAGCTGAGTTTCAACGCCCTCGGCCATGTGCTGGATGACTATTGTGTCCTCAGTGCCGGGGCTGCTCTCGGACGGGGATGCGGCCCGCTGCTCATAACTCCGGCGGGATACTCCGGGGGGCTCGCTGCCCTGGCCGGGAAGAAAATTGCCATTCCGGGAAGATATACTACTGCGGCGTTGCTTCTGCAGATGTTTCTCTCAGATGCCGACGTTAAATGTGAACTGGTGGAACTGCGCTTTGACCAGATCATGGATGCCGTCAAGCGCGGCGAAGTGGGCGCCGGAGTCATCATCCATGAATCGCGTTTTACCTATGCCGAACAGGGCTTCGCCTGTCTGCAGGATCTCGGTGAGTGGTGGGAAAGCCTCACTGGCGCGGCAATCCCGCTGGGCTGTATTGCTGCAAAGCGCACTCTTGGCGGGGAGACCATCGCTGCCCTTGAGCGGGCCATTGCTGCCAGCGTGCGTTACGCCTTTGCCCACCCCGGAGAGAGCCTGCCGTGGATCCGTCAGTACAGCCAGGAGCTGGCCCCCGAGGTTGTGCAGAGTCATATTGATCTCTATGTGAACAACTGGTCGATAGACCTTGGCATGGAAGGTCTGGCGGCCATTGAAACCTTCCTCGAAAGGGGCCGGGCTGCCGGAGCTCTGCCTCCCTCTTCTCAACCTGTCCGTTATCATTGAAGCCACTCAAAGCGGCGATTCTTATCGGCGGTCGCAGCCGTCGCATGGGACGGCCGAAGCATCTGCTGAGCGTCGACGAACGGACTCTACGGGCGACCTGGCTGGAGCGCACTGTCAAACTTGTGGCCCCCCTTGTGGCGGAGGTTGTGCTCCTCGGCCAGGGTGAGGTCCCGTCTTCCTGCGCGAACCTCACCCGGATTGCCGACGTGGAGGGTATCAGTGGTCCTCTGGCCGGAATTCTTGCAGTCATGCGCAGTGAGCCGGAGACGGACTGGCTGGTTCTCGCCTGTGATATGCCCGCGATCAATACTGAGGCTCTGCGGTGGGTGCTTGAGCAGCGCACAGCAGAGAACCGGGGGGTTGTGCCACGCCTTTCTGCCAAAAACTGGTACGAACCTCTTTTTGCCCTCTATACCCATCGCGCGCTGGAGCTTTTTGAGGCACTGTATGCGGGGGGGGAGTGGCGTATTGGTCGTGTCGCCCGCCATCCGGAAATTGCCAATCCCGTTGTGCCTCGGGAGCTGCGTATTGCCTGGCGTAATGTCAACACCCCGGAAGAGCTGCAACTTTTCTATTCGGAGAGCTGAGAAGTGCACTTTTGAATCTTTTTTTCCGGTCCCCTCCCTTTTTTCCTTCCCGCAAGTAGCGGAAATCGTTTCATAATATTCGAACCAACGTCTTCTTTTCAGGGCATTTTTCAAGAAATTGTGAGTGCTTTTACTGTAAAGTAGGTTACACTGCACAATTGCTACAAAAAGGAAGGTTTTTAACCTTTCCTTCAGATGACGCAACTGCAGTTAATTCAGCGGCATACCCTCAACAGGAGGCGCATTGTCGGTTATGTGCCGCGCCGACACACCATAGGAGATTCTGACTCTATCAAGACTACTTCAAACAGGAGGTACGGTATGGCAGGAACTGGACAAGGTAACCCGGCAGTGGTAGGTCTCGCAGGCTTCGGTATGACAACGTTGCTTCTTCAGCTTCACAACCTTGGGCTCTGTGGCACGGGGGTGGTGTTCTGTACGGCGCTGGCGCTTGGAGGGATGGCGCAGCTTATCGCAGGTTTTCAGGAGTTTAAATGTGGAAACAACTTTGGTTACTCCGCATTTGTTGTCTATGGTGGTTTTTGGATTGCCCTCGCACTGATCTGGATGCTTTTTGATCTGCAAACTATTGGCGGGGAAAACAGTATCTTCACACATCTTAAAGTCACCGGAACTGACCTCGGCTGGTTCCTTTTTGGCTTTACTCTCTACACCTTGATTATGCTCATCGCTTCAATGCGGGTGCATTTCGCCATGTTTTTCACCTTTTTCACCCTGCTCCTCGGTTTTATCGGGCTTGATCTCGTTTTTCTCGCCGGAATGAAGAGCATTCTTACCATTACCGCGATTGATCTTATCTTCTGTGCACTGGGTGCCTGGTATATGATGGCAGCCATCATCCTGCAGACTCTGGCTGGCAAGCCTGTTTTGCCGGTTGGTGGTCCGCTGATCAGTAAAAGCGTCTGATATTGACTAAAAAGATCCCCCGGCAGGGTGCTTCTCCCGGCCTTGCCGAAAGGGGGCAATGGTGTCATAATAAGAGCTGTCGTTCTTCAGAACGACAGCTTTTTTGTATTCAACCTGCAATCTCCTCTGGAAAATTCCATGAAAGCTTTTTCCACCGTTACCTATGACGATCAGTGCCGCGAAGATTTTAAAAGATTTTTTACCGGCGTGCAGCACAATTTTGGAAGTGTTTCGGTAGATTGCCCATACGAACTGCCGAAGGTTGCCACCTTCTATCAGGGGTCGGTGCAGCCGCCGGGACCAAGGGAGATGGAGCTTTTTCTCTCGGCAGGGTTTCGGCGTAACGGCAACTGGCTCTATTCCATGCACTGTGCTGACTGCAAAGCCTGTGTCTCCATCCGTCAGCATGTTCCCTCATTTCTTCCTGACCGTAATCAGAAAAGAGTGCTGAAGAAAAACAGTGACGTGACCATGGAGTTAAAGTATCTCACCTCCGATGCGGAGAATCTTGCTCTTTGTGAAAAATTTCTCCGCAGCCGCTTTCCAAAAGATGGCAATGCCGCCCTTAAATATTTTCGGGATTTTTTCCTTAACAGTATCACCATGAGTTACATGGTGGAATACAGAGCAGGGGGAAAGCTGCTGGGTACCGGCATCATTGATGCCGGCAGTAACTGGATGAACGCCGTTTATTTCTATTTCGATCCCGATTTTCACCGCCGATCCCCTGGTACCCTCAATATCCTTAAACTGCTGGAAATCTGTTGCGAGGAGAATATTGAATATCTCTATCTCGGGTATCAAATCGATGAAGTTCGCGCCATGAGCTACAAAAAGAATTTCAAACCATACCAGCTGCTCATCAATGACCGCTGGAAAACTATATCTTGAGAAACCTGGAAGATGGCAGATATC
>JBFHIO010000052.1:0-8323 GCA_041596435.1 Desulforhopalus sp.
ACGAAATTCTTTTCAAAAAACACGAAAATAATTTCTATGGTATTAATATTCCTGTTCTAAATTTTCTTTTGTGCCTCGAATATAAACGAAATGCAAGTTGTTTCAAGGTCCCTGTAAATAACGCTGTATTGCCCTTTTCTCTTTCTTTTCTTTTATGTCACAACTCCTCGAAATCGCCGTCGCCGCACCGCTTTTCCAGACTCTCACCTATGTGTTGTCTGATGAACTTACAACTGCAGATGCTGCTCCGCTTATCGGACGCAGGGTTTTTGTGCCGCTCGGACGGCAGCGGGTGACCGGTTATATCCTTGGGCCGGGCGAGGCCGTCAAAGATGCCGGCGGGAAAAAAATCCGCCTGCGGAATGTCCTGCAGCTGCTTGATTATGAACCGTTTTTTCATGAGGAGATGGTGCCACTTTTTCGCTGGGTTGCCGAATACTACCTCTACCCGATCGGCCAGGTTATCAAGGCGGCACTGCCAGGCGGCACCACGGTGAAGGGGGGCCGCAGGCTGGTGCGCATCTGTGATCCTTGTGAGTTGCCGCTGGAGGAGGCTGACTGGCTGAAGGTCTTTGTTGAGAAACAAGAGCTGTCAGTGGCCGAGAGCAGTGCACTTTTACGGAAGAAGGGCACTGCAAAGATACTCACCCGGCTTTGTGAAGAAGGGCAGTTGCAGAGTGTGGACACTGTTATTCGTGAGCGCACTGGTCGCAAGATGGAGGAGTGTTTCTCTCTGTCCCCGGAGCTGCAAAAGATCTCTTGCTTCTTTCTAAAAGAACAGAAAGACGGCGAGATATCTGATATACTTAAAGCGTTTCGTAAAAAAATAGAAATTGATTTGAATATTGATTTCAGCGTGGCGCAGACACGTACTATTTATACCCTTGCCAGCCTTTGCGCAGAGAACGAACTCGCGGAGCTTCCTGGGAGGGAGTTGCGCCGGGTCTATTCCGGAGCATCAAAGCCTCTCGCGCAGCTCCTTGAGCAGGGGAGTATCCTGCAGCACAGCCGCCGTATCTTCCGTGATCCCTTCGGTGGCATGGTGGCGGATTTCAGTCTGCGCTATACCCGCCCCGAACTTCTCAGTCCGCAACAGCAGGAGGTGCTGGAAAAAATCAATCCGGCTATAGAGGCGCATCGGTATGAGACCTTCCTGCTCCACGGGATCACCGGTTCCGGGAAGACTGAGGTCTATCTTCGGGCGGCGGAAACGACGCTGGCAGAAGGACGGGATGTTATCGTTTTAGTCCCTGAGATTGCCCTGGCCACCCAGATCGAGGGGCAGTTTGTTGCCCGATTCGGCGATCAGGTGGTGCTGCAGCACTCCGGCCTGAGTGCGCCGCAGAAACTTGATCAATACAGTCTCGCGCTGAGTGGCGAGGCAAAAATTGTTATCGGAGCTCGTTCGGCGATCTTTGCACCGGTGAAGGATCCCGGACTGATCATTGTTGATGAGGAACACGACGGCAGCTACAAACAGGATGACAGCTTTCGCTACAACGGTCGGGATCTCGCCGTAGTGCGCGGTCTGCAGCAGAAAAGTACGGTAATACTTGGTTCAGCGACACCCTCCGTAACCAGTTTCGCCCACGGACGCGGAGGCAAGTTTACTCTGCTCTCCATGGATGAGCGTATTGGTGAAAGCCATCTTCCCGAGATTGTGCTGGTGGACCTCAATACCCGTCATCAGCTCCAGCGCAGTCGTATCCTTTCGGAAACACTGCTGAAGAAGATGGAGGAGACCCTTGCGGCCGGGCACCAGACCATACTGCTGATGAATCGTCGCGGCTTCTCCTCGGCACTGCTCTGCAGTCAGTGCGGGACGCCGGTGCAGTGTCCTCACTGTAACGTCAGCATGACCCTGCACAAGCACAATAACCGCCTTATCTGTCATTATTGTGGTAACAGCACTGCCTGGCGGCCGGGGGAGATGGTCTGCAGCCAGTGCCGTTCTCCGGAACTTGCCCCTGCCGGATTTGGCACAGAACGGGTAGAGGAAGAGGCTCAAAACTTTTTTCCTGATGCGGTGGTGCGCCGCATTGATTCCGATATTGCCGGAGACCGGCGGCAGTTCCATAAACTGCTCGATGATATGCGTGAGCGCCGCATTGATATTCTCATCGGTACGCAGATGATCGCCAAAGGACATCATTTCCCTGCAGTGACCCTGGTGGGTGCGGTGTGGGCTGACGGCGGCATGAGCATGCCGGATTACAAGGCGGCGGAAAAGAGTTTTCAGCTCATAACTCAGGTGACAGGGCGGGCAGGGCGTGGTGAGTTTCCCGGCGAGGTGGTCATTCAGACTCTACGGCCGGAACATTATGCGATTCAATACGCCACCCGTCAGCAGTATGTCGAATTTTTTGACTACGAGTATGAACTGCGACGGAATCCTGCATTTCCGCCCTTTGTCCGTCTGGTACTCTTTCGTTTGAAAGGACGGGTTGAAGATAAGGTCCGACTGGACAGCGTTGCCCTGGCACGTTTCTGCCGGCAGTGGGCAAAGGAGGAAAAGGTGGATATTGATATTCTCGGTCCTGCGCCCTCGCCGATTGACAAGGTGCGGGACAGCTATCGTTATCAGATTCTTGTCCGCGGGCAGACTCCGTCGTTGATTCATCGATTGAGCCGGGAGGTCTTGACTGTGGAAAAAGAAATTATACAGGGCGGGACAGAAATCTCCGTAGATATAGATCCGGAAAACATGATGTAACGGGAAGGGAGGCCTCTTTTCAAAAGGTCAGAATTTGAACCATCTTTTCTTGGATTCAACATAGGGTATTACCCTGTTGCGCCCTTTTTCTTTGGCGTCGTAGAGGGCGATGTCAGCATGACTGACAAGAAGGGCACTGGAGAAGTTATCCATGGAGGCAGGGTGCGCCGAGGAGACTCCAAAGGAAGCAGTTACATGATACTTTTCCTGGCCGTCGGTGAATACATGCTCATCAATCAAACTGCGCAGCTTTTCTCCTACCAGCAGACCTGTTTCGAGATTGGTTTCGGGGAGAAAGATGACAAATTCTTCTCCACCATACCGCGCCACGATGTCATATTTTCGCACGTTTTCAGCAATAACGCGGGAAAATTCCGTGAGAATAAAATCTCCCACCTGGTGGCCGTACGTATCGTTGAAATTTTTGAAGAAATCGATATCTGTGAGCAGGAGTGTAATATCGCTTTCGGTGCGCGTTGATCGCTCAACCTCTTTCTTCAAAGAGTTTTGGAAGTAGCGATGGTTGAAAACTCCTGTCAGCCCGTCGACATTGGCAAGATTGGCAAGGATACTGTTCTTTGCTTCCAGTTCTTTCGTCAGTTTTTCAAGATTTATCTTGGCCTGTATCAGTTGTTTGTTCATCTGGTCGTAATCAAGATTAATCAGGCTGAGGCGGATGTTGGCTTCCTGCAGAATTTCCTGTACCGACTTGATGTTTTTCACCTTGAAGTCGAAATATTCGCCAGCCTCCTGAAAACGGGTGTGAATGTGGGTCAGTATATTCTCAATGGACTCAGCATCAAGATGGAGCAGTTTTCTCGCTTCATCACGAAACTGCTTATGATATTTCTGTGGATTTTCGGGAGTAAAGAGAATTTGCGTGAGCAGCTTGGAGAGATAGACTGCTGCAATACTCTGTTTCATCCGTTTGTTTTTTATTTTGTATTCGCGTGGGTCAAGATGATGGTATTCAATGGGCAGAATGAGCGTGTCGGGAAATCCCCATTCCCGCGTGACCGCAGCGCCGACTTCGGCATGAGTCAGTCCAAAGACCTCTTTTTCCACTGCAAAAGAATCCCTTCCCTTTTCAATTTCCATGAGGACTTCGTTGTACTCAGCGGGAAAGACTTTGGCGAGGATCAGGTCTCCAATATTCTGCAGCAGAGCTGAGACAAAGATCTCCTCGGTATTCGCGTTTTCAACATGCTCCAGAATAAATTTAGCAGCTACCGCAGAGGAAAGTGATTGCTCCCAGAAGGTGCGAAAATCAAAGATACTTTTCTGGCGACCGGCCTTCATACTGAGGAAGGAGAAGGAGAGAACCAGCGAACGCACGGCATTTATTCCAAGAATTCGTACAGCCTGATTTACGGAACCGACTTTCTGCGGAAAACTGTAGAAAGCTGAATTGGTGATCTTCAAGAGTTTGGCGGAGAGGCTTATATCCTGGGAAACCAGGTCTCCGATGTCATCAAGGGTGACATCTTCCCGTGAAGTGAGAGTGATAAGTCGTGAGGCGACGTTTGGCAGAGTGGGAAGATCGCCGGATTTAAGGATGCGTGCAACTATTTCTTCTTTATTCATTTTCCTCAGACCAAAGTAAGGCAGGCAATATTCCTGTTAAATTTTCATGATAAACCGGAGCAAAATAACAAAAAGGCAAAACAATAATAAGAACAAATACCATTGCTCATTTATTTTTGCTCGAAAAAAGAAAAACACTGGCAGATAAACTTCTTTAATGGGGGTTTTGCTAATATTTAGCTGATGGTGGACCCGTCTGGGCAGGGGACAATTTCACCAAAATTGTTCCTCAAAAAGAGGGTGGAGCCCTCACGCCTTACGATGGCATCAGGGGTAAGGGCAATTTTGCCACTGCCATCGGGCAGATCGAAAGTAAAAGCCGGGAGAGCCATGCCGGAGAGGTGTCGGGAGAGGTTGTGCATGATGGCAAGACCCGTGTCGATACTGGTGCGGAAATGGTCGGTGCCGCAAGTAATATCGCCCTGAAAAAGGTAATACGGTCGAACCCGCATCTCAAGCAGGGAGTGCATCAGTGAAGTGATTGTCTCTGCGGAGTCGTTGATGCCTCGCAGCAGAACAGTCTGGCAGCCCAGTGGAATTCCTGCATCGGCGAGTCGAGCGCAGGCTTCGGCTGCTTCGGGAGTAATCTCGTCAGGGTGATTGAAGTGGGTATTTATATAAAGGGGATGATATTTTTTCAGCATCTCTACGAGGTGTCCGGTAATTCGCAGGGGCAGTGTGGAGAGGGTGCGGCTGCCGATACGAATCATTTTGACATGGTCAATGCGGGAGAGACGCGCCAGAATATCGTCCAGTCGATCGTCGCTGAGGAGCAGCGGGTCACCACCGGAAATGAGTACATCGCGAATCTCACTGTGAGCCTCAATATAGTGAAAAGCGGCATTCAGTTCGGTTTGGCTCACGTTCATTTTCGCCTGACCAACCTTGCGCTTCCTTGTGCAGAATCGGCAGTACATCGCACACTGTGAAGAGACGAGAAAGAGCACGCGATTTGGAAATTTATGCACGAGGCAGGGGACGGGGCTGAGTCGCTCTTCCTGTAGAGGGTCTTCCAGACAGGGAGATTGTGCAAGTTCTCGAATATCCGGAACTGCCTGTTTCCACAAAGAATTATGAGTTTCTTTGATCTTTGCAAGATACCAGCTGTTAATCCTCATTGGAAAGTTTGCAATTACCTCAACCAATGCGGTATTATCTCTCTCTGATAGTCGGAGATGCTCCGGGAGATCCTGCGGTCTGGTAATGCTTTCCTGTATTGCTTTCTGCCATGTTTCCATGCCCGCATTATGGAAGCACGGGAGAGCATTGTCAACGTGTTTCAGGTTGTGTGCAGGCAAAGTTTACTTTACCGTCATGCACTGCCCGACGTTTTACCAATTCAAAAAATCTCAATTTCAGCCATGTTTAAGGAGCCACGATGGTAAGCAGCCTGTTTCGCTTGAAGTATGATGAGTATGGTAATACCAGAGAAATCGTTGTGTATGCTGATGGACAGTCTGCCCAGGCAACAAATTACATTAACAAGGGAACTGCCTTTACCTCTGCTGAGAGAGAGCTGCTGGAGCTTGAAGGTTCTCTGCCTCCTGGTCATCGAACTCTTGAACAGCAGCTTGCCGGCAGCAGGATGAAGGTCGCGCAGAAACAGAGTGATCTTGAGAAATATATTTTTATTCGTGCTCTGTTCGGTCGCAACGTAACCCTCGCCCATGCACTTATCGCCAGTGACATTACCTCCTGGATTAAAATAATTTATACGCCTACGGTGGGAATTGCTGTGCAGAACTACTCTTCCATGTTTCGCCAGGCTCATGGTCTCCATCTTCATCCAGGCAATATTAACCGAGCAGAAGACCTCCTGCGTCGTTTCGGTCACCGTGATATCCGCCTTGCCGTGGTAACAGATAATCAGGGGGTACTAGGCCTTGGTGATCAGGGTGCGGGGGGGATTGCCGTCTGTCTCGGCAAATTGATGATTTATACACAGGGGGCAGGGATTGCGCCGTGGCACTGTCTTCCGGTTACCCTTGATGTGGGAACGGACAATGAGGAGCTGCTTGCCGACCAGCAGTATCTCGGCTGGCGTCAGCCGAGACTCGAAGGGGAGGCGTATCTCTCTTTCATTGGTCGTTTTGTCAGAGCGTTTCGCAGTGTTTTTCCAAGTGCAGTCTGTCAGTGGGAAGATTTTTCTACCCCTAATGCGATCTCTATTCAAAACGCCTTCTGTGATGAACTTCTCAGTTTTAATGATGACTTGAGGGGCTCAGGGGCCGTGGCTCTCGCGAATATTCTTTCGGCCATGAAAGTAAAAAAAGAGAAGTTGATCGATCAGAAGTTTCTTATTCATGGTGGTGGGCCCAGTGCAATTGGGATAGCAGATCAGCTCCGCCGTGCCCTCATGCAGGCCGGGCTGAAAGATAAAGAAGCATGCGAGCTGATCTTCATCATCGGGAAGCAGGAGATGCTGGTAAAAAATCAGGGCGTGCCATACTACACAGCTCCATATGCTAAATCGCTGAAGAAATATCCGTGGATGAAAGATGTTAGTTTCAACGATGGTGCAAAGGTGGTTGCACAGGCGGGGATTACGACGCTTATTGCCACTTCCGGGCAAAATTATTTTTTCTCTGAGGAGATTGCGGAGGCACTGAAGCAGAATACGCCGAGGCCAATCGTATTGCTTCTCTTTCAACATATTTCTGTTCCGGATATCTTTTGTCAGAATGTCTGTAAATGGGCAAAGGATGGCTTTTTACTTTCCGTGGGGCACTCCTGTAATGAGGTGGATGATCTTGGCTGCAGTGGCGCGAGTCAGTGCAACAGCGCAATGATTTGTCCGGGGGTTGCACTGGGGGTTCTTGCTTCCGGTGCCAGAGAAATTCTGCCGGAATTTTTTGATGTTGCCGCAGAGGCTCTTTCCGCTATGATGAATCCGGATGAGATCAAGGCGGGAAAACTCACCCCGGATATCCCTCAGATTCAGGAGGCAGCCCTGCATGTTGCCTGTGCAGTGGCTCTATGTGCTGTAAAGATGGGAGTTTCCCGGCCCTGTGCCTTCTCTGATTTCACCCATAACAATGATGAATCACGGCTTGTACGGTTAATCGAACGGATGCGCTGGCAACCCGAGTATCTGCCACTGACAGTTATGTAAGAGGCTTCTGATTTCAGGTTACCTTGAATAATCGTCCCTCTTCTTCGTTACAGTCAAAAATTTATCCTCGGAGGTAAGCGCCAGGCTCCTCCGATATCAGCTGGACCGGGAATGTAAGGTACGCCGGTATAAGTCCCTTCACGAAATTCTTTTCTGTTCTTTGAATATGAGTGAAATACAAGGCTGTTCAAGATCCCTTCAGCCGGGTTTTCGGAGCCCGGTTTTGAGGGGATGGGGGAGAGTGTGTATGAGGAGGGTATCCCCCTCCTGGAGAACCCTTTAGCGGAACGGGTCCTTTGAATTTTTCTGAAGTGTTGTTTTTGGGGCTTACTCAAGATGAGAAAATAAAAAACCCCTGTAGAGCATTTGCTCTACAGGGGTTTTTATGAAATCGCGGTCTAACGAGGCTCAGATTTTCTGAACTTTGTCAGCAGCGGGACCTTTCGGGCCGTCAACGATTTCAAAAGTTACTCGACAACCTTCTTCGAGAGATTTGAAGCCGTCGCCCTGGATAGCAGAATAATGTACGAAAACGTCTTGTCCACCATCTTGCTCGATAAAGCCAAAACCTTTAGCGTCGTTAAACCACTTAACTGTTCCTTCTGCCATGATACAACTCCTGTTGGTAATCGGGTTCACATTGTGAACCAATAAAAAATTTTCCTGCCTTGCTGAAGTGAGCCCTGTGGGGTTTAATTACCTCACTTCCGGCGGGACTTAAAAAACTGTCACAATTTTACCCTTCTACATGAGCAGAGTCTGCGTCCCTCTTTCAGGCATTATCCTGAAGAGAGCCGCCTCGTAAAATGCAACACTGAAGGTGGGTTTATCATAATCCGGGGGAGAACGCAATAAAAAACATTCGCCCTTTCTCCTGATATACGGAGGGACTTCGAGGTGTTACAACTCCGCAA
>JBFHIO010000053.1:0-8225 GCA_041596435.1 Desulforhopalus sp.
TCGAGGGCGGCGTCGTAGCTCCCGCGGCCAGGAGACACTCCTGTTTCGGCATAGAGGGAGATCATGGTGTCAAGAACAGTTTTCGGCTTTGGCCAGGTGGTGGCGGCATTATCGAGATAGATCATGGGGAACTCCTGAAATAAGGGAAATGATCTGGGGAAGGGAGAGAACGTGGAGAGACGTCCACGGTAAAAAAAGGGCTGCGGAGATAATCTCCGCAGCCCGGAACAACTGTAACCTTCAAGGTACCGTCAGGTACACACTTTCGGGTTGGGCAGGCCGGCGACCTTCCGTGCCCCGAGGCGGAGTCCCTCAGGAAACATCGCGTCAAGGGTAAGCAGGGAAAGCCCTGTTCCCTTCCGCAACTCCTTGTTCAGGGGAGCACGGAGATTCTTTTCATAATAGTCGCGGACAAAGTGAATAACCTGCCACTGCTCTTCCGACAGCTCGGCAATACCGGATTCTGCCGCAAAAGCGACCGCGAGCTCTTCATTCCAGTCATCGGGGTCCCAGAGGAACCCCTCCCAGTCACAATAGACTTCCTGACCGGCAATCGTGCGCAATACGCGCTCTCGCAGTCTTTCATTGGCCGATAATTCGCTCATATCAGCTCAGGCCTTTCCTGCTGCTTTCAGTGCTGCGAGAACCCGTTCCGGGGTTGCCGGAAGTTCAGTAATACGAGCGCCGCAGGCATCTTCAATGGCGTTGATTACTGCCGGAGCAGTGGAAAGCATCGCCATTTCGCCAACACCGGTGGAACCGAGGGTTCCCTCCTTCCGTGGAGTCTCGCGGGTGACAACCTCAGAGTCGAAAGAGGTTTTAAAGGTCGGGAACTTCAAGGTTCTCCAGTCTTTCGTCTCCCCGGCGACATAGATTTCACGCAGGGCATAACCCACACCCATATCCATCCCGCCCTCCATCTGACCGGTGAAGTTGTTGGGGTTGATGATCGGTCCGGAGTCCACGGTGGAACTCATCTTCACAATCTTCACCTCACCGGTGGTGGTATCCACCTCAACCTCAGCCAGCTGAATAGACATGACATCGGTCTCCGGAGACGGCCCCTGACCGGTTTTCGGATCAAGCGGTGCGGAATCCACCGTATTCCGTTTGCCAATGCAGCGGGTCGGTTTGCCGGCATCCGTCAGTGCTTTGAAGGTTTTGCCGCCTGCCTCGTCCATTGCTTTACGCAATTTCTGAAGAGCGTCAACCGTCGCCCCGCCAATCATCAAAGTGACACGGCTCCCGGAAGCAGGGCCTGCGGGAGAGGTGTTGCCAGTGCTGCGGAGCTGAGCACGAATCCTGTCCAGCGGCAGACCGAGAACTTTCCCGGCCAGCTGGGTCATCATGGAATCGGTGCCTTCGCCGGGATCAGCTGCGGCTGCATATATCGTAACGATATCATCTTCACCGATCTCCACGGCAGATGAGGCCTGGTCACCAGGAAAACCGATACCAAAGGCAGCAGCGCCAAGACCGATACCACGTTTCACCGTACCGTTTTGGGCAGCATCACGTTCTTTCTTCGCGCGTTCCCACAGCGGTTTCATATCTTCACACTGCTCAGGGAAGGGCCATACATCAACAACAACGTGACCGGTCGCTTTGGTCTGGCCGGTTTTTAAACTGTTGCGCCTCCTGAACTCCAGAGGATCAATACCACATTTTTTCGCCAGCATCTCAACTGCGGACTCCAGCGCAAAGTGCACCTGTGGGGGACCCGCACCACGGGCAGCGGAGCCATAGGGGTTGTTGGTATAGACCAGTTTGGATGCCACATGAATATTGGGCACATAATACGCGCTGGTCAACATGTGCAGAGCACGGAGAATGAATTTGTGTCCGGCGGAGTTATACGCACCGTTATCAGCCACAAGATCCATATCAAGGGCAACAATTTTGCCGTCAGCATTGGCCCCAATTTTAAACTTCATATCGTAGGCGTGACGCTTCGAGCTGATCAACATGGATTCATACAGACTCGGAGTGTAACGTACCGCGCGGTTGAAATGGAGCGCGGCAGCTGCGGTGAAACCTTCAGAGCTGATTTCAAGTTTCTGCCCGAAGTTCCCGCCAGAATAGGCTTCTTCGTAGCGAACACTGTCGAAGCCGAGGGCATCCTGGATATTGGCTTTGTGAAGATGGATGTTAATACTGCGGCCGATAACCACCAGCTCGGCATCTTCACCCTCGCCTTCCATGAAAGCAACACTGTTTTCCGGTTCCAGCGGCGCCTGGTGGACGATCTGGGTAGTAAAATGATCTTCGACCACCGTGGTGGCCTCTTTCCAGCCACTTTCGATATCGCCCTTGATCAGCGGCTGTTCAAAGCAGATGTTCGGGATATCCGGATGAACCCTCGGGGCACCCTCTGCCATGGCTTCTTCGGGAGAAGAAAGGGTTGGAAGAATATTGTATTCCACCTTCACCTTCTCGGCCGCTTCAAGGGCCTGTGCCCGAGTTTCCGCGACAATAATGGCCACCGGCGCACCAAGGCAGTGAACCTTGTCTTCACAGAGCAGCGGACGGTCTTCTACCGCCATCTTGATGCGGTTGGTTCCCTTGATATCCTTTGCCGTCATGCCGCCAATCCAGCCGTGTACTTTTTCTGCCTCAGAGAAGTCAATTCCCTTGATTTCAGCATGGGCGTACGGGCTGAGAACCATGGCAATTTCGGCAGCACCGGGCATATCGATATCCGCAGTAAAATTTGCGGTACCACAGGCCTTGGCCATTGCACTGGGGCGGATATGAGAAACTCCCCGCGGGGGATCGGTCGGTTTCGGGGTAATGTCGTCCGGGTTAATCTCCCCGCGCATGAAAGAAGCCGCGAGCTGCACTGCTTCAATAATTTTCTTATAGCCGGTACAGCGGCAGAGATTGCGCCGCAGAGCATATTTTATTTCTTCATCCGTCGGATTCAGATTTTCATCAAGCAGCGCTTTGGCAGCCATGATCATCCCCGGAGTACAGAAACCACATTGAATAGCACCGGCGAGGCAGAACGCCTTCTGCAGCAGATGCGGATTTTCGGAAGTCCCGAGACCCTCAACAGTGATAACTTTTGCACCCTCAAGGCGGGAAACTTTGGTAAGGCAGGAGAGCGTAGCTTTTTTATTCACAATCACCGTACAAGCGCCACACTGGCCTTTTCTATCGCAGGACTGCTTTGCTCCGGTGAGCTTCAAGTCGTCGCGCAACAGGTCAAGGAGCACCATGTTGTCATCAGCGATGACCTCCTTTTCCCGGCCGTTAATCGTCAGTTTGATTTTTTTCACCTTTTCCTCCTTAGAAGAAAAACAATAAACAGGCAGAACACGCCATGTCCTCTTCAAAATGAGGTCACAGACATCTCTCCCCCCTTGCAACTATTCTTAAAAAAAACGGTGACATCGATTGAAAAAAGGATGACACCGGATAAATGATTTTTCAACGTACCAGCATCACGGGATTCCGCAACCTGAAAGGCAGTGCAACTCGTCACAAAACCACTCGGTTTTTCAATAAAAAAACGGGCTGAAATCACAGATTCCAGCCCGTTACACAGGGTGATCAGAATTGAGGGGCTTTTTTTTGTTTTACATCGCTTTCCGGTATTTCACCAGATCGGCAACCTGTAAAATAGGCATGTTGTACTTATCGGCAACAGCAACAAGCTGCTCCCCCCGCATCATGGTCCCGTCGTCATTCATCAATTCACAGAGAACACCACAGGGCGCAAGCCCGGCAAGACGCATGAGATCCACCGTGGCCTCGGTATGTCCGCCCCGCTCCAGAACACCACCGCTGCGCGCGCAGAGGGGGAAAACATGGCCGGGCCGATTCAAATCGGCAGAGGTGGCACCTTCGGCAACAGCGGTACGAATGGTGGTGGTACGATCCTTCGCTGACACACCAGTGGTTACGCCTTCAACAGCTTCAATGGTAACAGCAAAGGCGGTCCTGTTAACACAGGTGTTTTTCTCCACCATCTGCGGCAGCTCCAGCGCTGCCATGCGATCCTCTGTCATACAAAGACAGACAATACCGCTGCAGCGACGAATGAGCAACGCCATCTGTTCTTCCGTGAGATTTTCGGCGGAAAAGATGAGATCACCCTCGTTCTCCCGATTTTCATCATCAACGACAATGACGCCGCGCCCTGCGGCGATGGCATCTATTCCTTTTTGAACTCGTTCCTGATAACTGTCTTCAAATAACTGCATAACTTTCTCCTGCAGAAAAATTGGCATGAGAGCCTCCACAGTTTCCTGCGTTGGCAATTTCTTCCATCCGGACTGTGACCGTCGGCTCTGGACTGGTACAAGATCGGCGATTTCCCATTCCATGGCAAAATCGTTCGCGGGCTCTCCTTTAAAAAAGCAGGAATACCGCCGGTGAGGAATTCCACCTCGCCCTGAAAAGACGGCGCGAACGCGCTGTCTTCTGCCTCAATTTTTCACACTGCGACCCTGTGTGATCGAAGAGGAACTATACCACTTGACAGAAAAGGGGGGGTAAACTTTTTTTCATACATTCCAGCCATGTACATCATCACTCCCTCCATTGTCCCGTTTACCTGAAAAACAAAAATCCCCGCCTGAAAGAATCAGGACGGGGATTTTGTTACTTACTTTGCAGATACTGCTGCTGCATTATGGCATTTTTACGCGAGGGTGACAAAAGCCTTCTTCGCTGCGCCACAGACAGGACATTTCTCCGGAGCTTCACCGAACTCAATGTAACCACAGATCGGACAGAGATAGAAATCGCTGACGTCGAGGTCTTTCCCGGCTTTGACCGCTTCAAGAGCTTTGGTGTAGAGCTCAGCATGAACCTTCTCGGCAGTTTCAGCGAATCTGAACATGGTCTGTGCTTTATGACCTTCTGCTTCAGCCTGTTTGGTCATCGGGGGATACATATCTTTAAATTCATATGTCTCACCATTGATAGCAGCGCCAAGATTTTCGATGGTAGATTTAACCTGCTCAAGAGCCTTGAAGTGACCAGCAGCGTGAATACGCTCGGCCTCAGCAGTGGTCCGGAACAGTTTTGCGACATTGGCAAAACCTTCCTTATCTGCTTTCTCAGCGAAAGAACGATATTTTTGGTTGGCCTGGCTCTCACCGGCAAATGCAGTGCTCAGATTTTCAGTTGTTGTAGGCATAATGAAACTCCTTATGGAGGGCGAACCTCCGTTGAGGTGAAAAGGGGCTCTTCCCTTCGCAAACAGCGGGGAAAGAGTAACCAGTGTACGCGATTTTATTTTCTCTTTTTACAGCCATGTCCCTCAGGAACAGAGGCTGTGGCTCAGATTGAGAAACAAAGTAATAATAATTCCTATTTAGTCAAGCCTCTGTCAAACTGAATTTTCCCGCCGCAATCTCATCATCTATATCCTTCAAAGCACGCCGCATTTGTTTGAGTGCCTGACTGACACGATTTTCATTTTCTACAAGGGCAAGACGCAGCCAGCCCTCCCCTTCCTGCCCAAAGCCGGCTCCCGGTGAAAGAGCAACGTTGGCACGATCCATCATCTCAAGAGAGAAACGGATGGAACCCATTTGTGCGTACGGCTCGGGAATTTTAACCCACAGGAACATGCCCGCCCGCGGCGGCTCAACATCCCAGCCCATCTTCTGCAGAGAGTCACAGAAGAAATCTCTTCGTTTCTGATAAATCGCAACCTGCTCGGCGAGTTGAGGCTCACAGTCACGCATGGCGACAATACCCGCGACCTGAATGGCAGAGAAAATTCCATAATCATAATACCCTTTGATCTTCGCCAGACCGCCGATCATTTGTTCGTTGCCGACACAATATCCCAGCCGCCAGCCAGCCATGTTGTAAGACTTCGAAAAAGAACCGAATTCCACGCCCACTTCCTTCGCGCCGTCCACCTCGAGAAAACTCGGGGCCTTCTCTCCATCAAAAACAATCCGGGAATACGCAAAATCGTTAATGACCATCAGGTTATATTTTTTAGCCAGTCTGACAACCTCCTCAAAGAACTTCCGGCTGACCATCGTACCTGTGGGATTGTGAGGGAAGTTGAGCATCAGCAGCTTGGGGGGTGGATAGAGCGAGGTACACATTGTGCTGATCTGGGAGAGGAAGACATCCTCATCTTTTGTGATCGGGACACGCAGCACGTTGGCCCCGGCAATCACTGCGGCATAGACATGGATAGGGAAGGCCGGTGCCGGAGTAATAACCGTATCGCCCGGTCACAGCAGGGCAAGACAAAGGTGGGAAATACCCTCTTTCGAGCCGATGGTGCAGATAACATCGTTCTCCCCATTGAGATCGACGTCGTAGATCCGTTTGTAGTAGAGAGCAATTTCCCGCTTGAGATTTTTCATCCCTCCGGCAACCGGATAGCGGTGAGTTTTTGGGTCAGAGGCTACCTCAATCAACTTTTCGGTGACCATTGGCGGCGTGGGATCCATCGGATTTCCCATGCCAAGATCAATAACATCATCACCCGCCCAGCGCTTTTCCATCTTCATCTTGTTAATCATTCCGAAAAGATAGGGCGGGAGCTGATTCATTCGCTCGGCGCAGCGCACTTCAAAAGTCTTATCCATGGTGATCACCCTCTGTAGGATTTTTAAAATTTCAGACCAGAATCTGTCGATTTTCTAAAGGTATGACAAAACTTTCAGCATATCACGTCACGGCAGAATTACCATTTTTTTTGTTCTTCCCAACAGGGTCCATTGAATAATCTTGTATTTCGTTCATATTCAAGGCATAGGAAAAAATTTACCGCAGGCATATATTTGATATTCTGAGGAAAAATTTTTGACTATAACGAAGAAGATGGGCGAAAGACTGGTTATTCAAGGTTCCTTAACAGCCATATCTCCCTGTGCCAGCCCGGCGCGGCGCAGCCCCTCGGTCACCTCTCTGCTCAGTTCAGCAGCAAGACTATTCCAGCGCGGGGCAATGAGCAGCTGCGGATGGGTGGTGGAGAAGAGGCGGTGCAGAACCACCCGCTGCGGGATACGCGGCAGCAGACGCAGCAGGAAATCGACATAACCTTCACGGGTGAAGAGCGGAAAGGGGCAGCGGGCATACTGTTCAGCAAGGGGCGCCCCCTTCACTACCTGCAGGTGATGGAACTTGAGGGCATCCACCCCGGCGGCGCAGACCGTTTCGACTCCAGCGATCATCTCCGCCTCGCTCTCTCCTGGAATCCCGAAGATAAAATGCGCCCCGCACTCCAGCGGCGGATGTTGGTGAATACGCGTAAGAGCAGAGAAAAAATCTTCTACAGTGTGATTTCGGTTGAGAGCATCAAGACTGCGCTGAAGGGTAGACTGCAGCCCCAGCTCAAGCAGACAGCTTCTGCCGCGGCAGCGGACAAGTTCAGCAAGCGGGTCGAGCAGGGAATCAGGAACCAGATCTGGACGGGTGGAAAGGATCAGGCCGACACAGGCGTCGTCATCAAGAAGACGCCCGCAGTGTTCGAGCAAAAGTGACGGGTCAAGAGCGGTGCAACTCTCCTGTTGAAAATAAGCAAAGTAGCGATGAAAGCGCCCTTTAAGCAGAATTCGTTTGCCCTTCTCAATCTGCACAGAGAGGGAATCCTCCGCAGAAAGAAAACCCGCAGTGAAACCCTCCGCGCGGCAGAAAGTGCAGCCGCCGCGCAGGCGGTTGGGGCAGGGAATCCCAAGATCCACCGGCAGCTTGCCCACCGCCTCCCCGTAACGGCTGCGGCAATGGTGGCTGAAGGTGTTGAGCAATCCGGTCACTGCCGTTCAAGATCGACAATCACGTCCTTCAGCGCCCGCTTGGGCACATGGTGAACCCCGGCCTCATCGTGCCAGTAGCGAATGTCCTCCTCATCCCGTGCGGTCTCAAGAACCACCTTCTCATCCACTTCACCAAGAGCCAGCACAAGGCGGAGACTGAGATGTTCCGGCATCTTGAAGAGGCCGGCAGCGCCCGGTCCAAAAGAGCCAATGCGGCAGACACCGACACCCTCATCCATGGCCCCGAGGATAATATTCTGGGTGGCCGAACCCAAGTCGAAATACGCTTCCGTATCCGGTCCTTTCTGCCATTTGCTGTTAAGCAGGCAGAGAATATAGGCTGAGGGACGCTGTCCCGCCCCGGGCCCCTTCCACTGTGGCAGATAACCCGCCCAGGCGAGATGGGGAAAAAGTTCCGCACACAGCTCAGGGGTATCAACAATCTGATACTGCCAGGGCTGACAGTTGCGACTTGAGCCACTGAGACGA
>JBFHIO010000054.1:0-8181 GCA_041596435.1 Desulforhopalus sp.
AGCCTTACGGAGTGGTCAACGCTGCTGCTGGAAAACATGGAAAACCTGCTCACTGACACTGGTGCGGGCGAAGTGACCGAATTGCGAACATTGCTCGCCGGGCTGGCCGAAAGTGAGCAGTTTACCGGGGCGCAGGAGGTCGATTTTACTGTGATCTGTGAGTGGTTTACCGATTGCACGGCAGAGAGCCGTTCCAGTTCCGGCTTTCTTGGGGGACGGCTCACCTTTTGCTCCATGCTGCCCATGCGCTCCATTCCCTTTAAAGCGATCTGTCTGCTTGGCCTTGATGACGGTGTTTTTCCCCGGACTGACCGTGCTGACAGTTTCTCTCTTATTGCTGCAGCCCCGCGTCTCGGCGACCGTTCTTCGCGAAACGATGATCGCTATCAGTTCCTGGAGGCGATCCTTGCCGCGCGCCGGGTGCTTTATCTCAGCTATATCGGCCTCTCTGAGCAGAACGGGGATGTTTTACCGCCGTCAGTGGTGGTTTCCGAATTTCTTGATCTGCTCAGCCGCAGTTATGGGGTGACAGACCTCGTCTGCGAACATCCGCTCTATTCTTTCAGTGACCGCTATTTTGATGGCAGTTCCTCTGCGCTTTTCAGTTACAGCAGGCACAATCTGGCTGTAGCCCGGGCTCGGCAGGAGGCGTGGAAAGAACTGCAGGTTCCCCAGGAGACAGCGCCCTTTCAGGGCTTTGACGAAGTGTCTCCCTTTGGCTGGTGGCAGGGTGAGGTGGAGCAGGAAGAGGCGGAGTCGATCTCCGTTGGGGAACTTTTTAACTTCTACAAAAATCCCCAGGCGTGGTTTGTCAATAACGTCCTTGGAATTCGGCCGAACACCGGAGATGTTCGCCGTGATGATCGGGAGAGCTTCAGTCTGAATCCCCTTGAGAAAGCCATCGTCAACAAGAATCTCTTTGATGAGATGATTGTGGCTGGAGGAGCGCTGAAGGAGACGGCGGAGGAAGAAATTCTGCATCGTCTGCAGAGTCAGAGCCTTTGGCCTCTCGGCACCAGTGGCCGATTGAACTTTGCCGAACAGCAGCGGGGTGTACTGAATTACGTCAACAGAGTGCAGGAACTGAACCTTGGAGACCCGCAGCCAGAGAAGCTTATTGAGATTCCGTCGACTCCGGTTACGGACAATCTCGTCCTTGGCGGGACGTTGACCGGTTTCTTCACTGGTGGAAATCTGCAGCTTCGCTTCGGTAAACTGCGGGGAAAAGATCTTTTGCGGGGCTGGCTGCACCATCAGCTCAGCTGCCTTGCCGGTCTGCCCGGTGAGACCTGGCTTCTCGCCGAAGACGCAACCCTTCATTTTAACGGCGATATTACGAAAGATGACGGCGGTCTCAATCCCGGGATTACAAGTTTGCTTCGTCTCTGGCGTGAGGGGCGGCGACGTCCGCTTTGCGCCCTTGTGGAACCCGCGTTTGACTGGGCTTTGAAGGCCGCAGGCAAGGGAGACGTGGAGGCTGCCGCACTGGCAAAGCTTAAGAGGGGTTTGGAAAATCTCTATGAGCCGGAACTGGCGCTGCTTCTCGGAGAAGGAGAGCCCGACGCGCTGCTGGGCGATGAGTTTGAGCAGTTTGCCGAAAAGGTGATGGTGCCGGTCTATAAAGCGGGCATGGAGGGGATGTGATGGAAGATTTTGACGCGGTGCATCTCAAACTGGAGAAGGGCGTGTATTTGGTCGAGGCCAGCGCCGGAACCGGAAAAACCTACGCCATCGCCATGCTGGTTCTGCGCTTTGTCGCTGAGCTGGGACTGGAGATTGATCATATTCTTATTGTCACTTTTACCCGTGCGGCGACCGCTGAACTGCGTGCGAGGGTGCGTCAGAGGCTGGTGGATGGCTGGTTGATTCTCAGCGGGGAATCGACGGATGCGGATGCCACTCTTACCGCCTGGGCACAGACCATTCCTGAGGAGAAGCGGACAGAGGCGCGAATTCGCCTCAAGCTGGCCATCGCCAATATTGATCAGGCGGCCATCTTTACCATCCACAGTTTCTGTCAGAGGATGCTGCGAGAGCACGCCCTGGAGAGTTCCCAGCCCTTTAATTCCGAACTGCTCTCTGATACGGAAGCGGTGGTGCAGGAGGTGGTTGACGACTTCTGGCGAGAGAATCTTTATTCCGTTTCCACTCTTGCCGGATCCATTCTGCGGGAAGTGGCGGGCACCCCGGAGGAATTGCTGAAGACGGTGAGTCAGGCGAAGGGGAAAGGAAGACTCCTCCCGGAAACGGTGCCACCTTTTGCAGAAGCGGAGGATGCTCTCAACGCTGCAGTGGCAGATTTCAGCGAATGGTGGGATGAGCATGGGGAAACGTTATGTGATCAGTACGCGAAGGATGAAGACGCGGGGTTGTTTAATAAGAAGTTAAAAGATGGCTGGCCGGCTTTGATGGACGGGCTGGCGAAGATGGGTGCTGGAATCGGTGTGCCAGAAGATTTGAGTCTCCTTGATCCTGAGGTGCTCACCGATCCGAACTCCGGTTTGTTGAATAAAGTAAAATTGAAAAAGCTGGGCCGGGAAGGTTTTTGTGAGGGGCGAATTTTTCCACCGCAGGAGATATTCAAGCCCCTTGCCGATGCCCTTGGTACACTTAAACTCTCCTGTCGCTGTCAACTTGCCGGGACACTGCGGGAAGAGGTGCGTCGCCGTATGGGCCGTACCGGCAGCCTCAGTTATGATGACCTTATCCATAATGTTGCCGCCGGCCTTAAGGGTGACGGCGGAGATCTGCTGCAGCAGAGCCTGGCAGAGCGTTTCGGGGCTGCGCTGATTGATGAATTTCAGGATACGGACAGTGACCAGTATTATATCTTCAAACGTCTTTTCGTTGATGGAAACCATATCCTTTTTCTCATTGGAGACCCCAAACAGGCAATCTACAGTTTTCGCGGGGCGGATATTCACAGCTATTTCCAGGCGCGGTCCAGTGCCAATTATCAGTTGACACTCAAGAAAAACTATCGCTCCCATCCCCGAATGGTAGAGGGGGTTAATCAACTCTTTGAAGGGCGTGAAAAGCCTTTTCTCTATGAAGAGGAAGACCTTCCTTTTTTCCCTGTGACGACTCTTGAAGAATCTGAGAGTGCAGGCCTTGCCGGACCGGATGCTGAAGAGGCCAGCGGCCTTGAATACTGGGTCCTGCCGGAACCGGAAAGCGGGAAACGGTGGAGTTCGCGCAAGGCTCAGGATTGTATCTGTGCCCATGTGGTTGCTGAGATCAGCCATCTTCTTACTGACAGATGGAGCATTGCAGATAAAGGGGCAAAACATTTTCTTGCACCGCAGGATATTGCCATTCTCGTGCGAACCAACAGCGTGGCTGCAGGTTATGTCGACGCCCTCGCCAATGCTGGTATTCCCGCAGTTACCCTGAGCCGAGACTCGGTGTATGCCTCAAAAGAGTGCCGTGAACTGCTTCTGCTGATGCAGGCAATTCTTGAGCCGTCCAACCAGCGGCAGTTCAAGGCGGGGCTGGCGCTCCACTGGTTTGGCATGAGTGGGCAGGAGCTGCGGGCGGTCTGTGAAGATGAGGAACAGTTCGGTGCCTGGCGAGAGCGTATGGCTGAGTATCAACGGCAGTGGCGAGAGGAATCTTTCTTCGTCATGATGGTGCGTTTGTTGCGGGAGGAGAAGGTCTTCCACCGGCTGGTCGCGCGGCGACGGGGGGAGCGCACCATCTCCAATATCCGGCAATTGCTTTCGCTGGCGCGGGACGAGGCCGAGGAACGACGCCTTGGACCGTTTGAGCTCCTTCAATGGTTGCGACTGCGCCGCGAAGAGGAGAAGAGGGACGAGGCGGAGCTGTTGCTTGAAAGTGATGAGGCCGCTGTGCAGGTGGTTACCATGCACAAGGCCAAGGGACTGGAGTATGGTATTGTTTTCTGCCCGGACCTCTGGCGGCCGATTGATCTGTTGAAGAGTGAAACGGATCAGCTTGTTGTCTGGGACGGATCTGACATGGTGATAGATCTTGGTTCAAAGGAGTTTGACAGGCACCGGGAAATGGCACGGTGGGAGAATCAGGCGGAGGCACTTCGTCTCCTTTATGTTGCTGTTACGAGGGCAAAATTGCGCTGCTATGTCGTCTGGGCGGACTGTTCTGCAAGTGGTAGAGCTCTTGACTCCTTTCTTTCTCCGCTGAGCTGGCTCCTCTTTGGAGTGCGGCAAAATGACGATGGTCGCGTAACTCCGCTTGCCCGAGAGGAACAACTGGCGCTCCTGCAAAAGGCCGCGGCCGGAAGGAGTACGGGATTGAGGGAGCTGGAGAGTGACCCTCCGCAGCCGGTGGGGACGTTGCCCGTTGGAAATAAAAAGCTGAGTGTGCGCGAGGTCAGTCGCAATCTGGTCACAGACTGGCAGCGTTCTTCTTTTTCTTCCCTCTCAAGGCTGAGTGATTACGAGCATGAAGGGAGCAATGAGGCTGCAGGTGAGGGAGGGGATACCGCTTCTATTCCTCTGACCGGATTACCTGCCGGGCCCCATTTCGGAAATCTGCTCCATGGTCTGCTTGAGGAGCATTCTTTTTCTCTGCTCTCAAGAATTGAAAAAAGTGAAGAATTTACGGCGCGCTGCCATGAGTTGAGTCGGCGTTTCGGCGCGCAGGTGGAAACGGAACAAATGGCATTACTGCTGCAAAACGTGGTGCAGGGCAGTCTCACTCCGCCGGGGGCACCAGAAGATTGCTTTTCCCTTGCGCAGATTGCCGATACGGCCTGTCTCAAGGAGATGGAGTTTTATATGAGCCTTGGGCACTGCGAGGCTGCAGATCTCGGCACTCTGCTTGGTGCCGACCCGGCCGTAACCTCTCTGAGGCCTCACGCTCTGGAGGGCTATCTTACCGGTTTTATTGATTTACTCTGTGAGCATGACGGCCGTTACTATCTGCTTGACTATAAGAGTAACTACCTCGGCGACCGTCTTGCCGATTACGAGGGGGACTCTCTCCTGGGAGCCATGCGGGCCCATAACTATGGTCTGCAGTACTGGATTTATACCCTTGTGCTCCACCGCTGGCTTGGCAGACGAATTGAAAACTACAATTATGCGCAGCACTTCGGCGGGGTTTTCTACCTCTTTGTCCGCGGTATGACGCCGGGCGGTACGGGGGGAATCTACACTACGCGACCGGATGAAAAGCTGTTGCGCGAATTCGACAGGATAACAGGGGAATAATAATGGATTCCATGGAACTGAAAATAACTCCGCCAACCATGACCATGATAGCGGTGCTGGCGATGCTCATATTCTCTCTGCTGTGGCCGTCCTCCTGGCCGCTGTGGCTGCGTTTACTTTCCGCACTGTTTTTTACCCTGTCAGGGCTGGCGTTGACGGTCCTGGCCTGGCTTCCCTATCATCGTACAGGGACCACCTGGCGGCCCGATACCCCTGAAGAGGTAAGAAATCTGCTCACTGAAGGGGTGTATCAGTACAGCCGTAACCCGATGTATCTCGGCCTTGTGGTGATCCTCCTCGGCTGGGGGTGCTGGCTGGGGTCTTTGGCCGCTTTTCTGCCGCTGCCGTTCTTTGTCTACTTTCTCACCCGTCTGCAGATTATACCGGAAGAGCGGGCGCTGGAACGTCATTTCAATGAGGGCTTCCGGCGTTACAGCGCACGTGTACGTCGCTGGCTGTGAGGATGGGAATGGAGAACGAAAAGCAGGACTATGATGAAGGCTCTCTGTCTGGCCGTCACCTGGCACAGTTTCTCGCGATGCGCAGCGGACTTGAGGGGGAGGTTCTGGAGCAGTTTCGACTGCTGGTGGTGCGTCTTGCTGATGCTCTTGAGATGGGGGACAGCTGTATAGAGGCTGAGCTTCCGTCGCTGCCGGAGAGTGTCTGCATCAGTGCCGGAGCCTTTGCCCGCGGGGCTGAGGCTCCTCTGGTTTATGACGGGAAACGTCTTTACTTCCACCGTTTCTATCGTTTTGAGTCGCGTCTGGCGACGCAGCTGCTTCGTCTTGCCGGGCGGCGGCGGAAACTGCCGGTGGGGACAGGGGCGATCCTGGGGCAGCTCTTTAACGGTGTGGGACTGGAAGAGGGTGAGACGGATTTTCAACGAAAGGCGGCGGAACTGGCACTGTGCAGTCATCTGGCAATCATCAGCGGCGGGCCGGGAACGGGTAAGACAACCACGGTGGTGAAACTGCTGGCTGCGCTTGTGCAGAGTGAAGGTGAACTGAAGATTGCCCTTGCGGCACCTACCGGCAAAGCGGCCATGCGACTGGCAGAGTCGGTGAACGGGGCGCGGACGAAGATTCCTGCGGGGGTGGCGGCGAAGATTCCTGCGGAGGCTTCCACGCTGCATCGACTTCTTGGCAGTCGGCCGGACAGCATTAATTTTCGCCACAACCATATGGCGCCTCTTGCCTTTGATGTGGTTGTGGTTGACGAAGCATCCATGGTCGATCTTGCTCTCATGAGCCGTCTGGTGGACGCCCTGCAGGCGGAGACAAGGCTTATCCTGCTCGGAGACAGAGATCAACTCTCTTCGGTGGAGTCTGGCGCGGTGCTTGCGGACCTGCTGGCGAGTCTGCCGCAGTGTGGTGTGGTGCTGAAGAGGGCATGGCGCTATAACGATAATATTCGGGATCTTGCCACGGCGATTAACGAAGGTGAGACTGAGAAAGCATGGGAGCTGCTTAAAAGTGGTGAGAATCTGCAGCTGCCTGGCAAAGGGTGGCGCGCAGAGCTCGGACGTCGTTCTGAGCCCTACATGAAGGTGGTTGGAGAGGTGAGGCAGGATGGCTGTGATGATGCAACTGCGGCAAATGTCTTCCGCGCCTTTCGTGCGTTTCAGATTCTCTGTGCCACCCGTAGGGATTCGCGGGGAGTGGAGCAGGTGAATGCCGCTGTCACCCGTCACCTCGCCGCCGCCGGGTTTTACTGCCCGGGGGAGGAGTGGGGGGAGCGCTGGTATGCCGGACGGCCGGTGATGGTTACTGCCAACGACTACAGCCTTGACCTCTTTAATGGAGATATTGGTATCTGTCTGCCGGGACGTGACGGGGAAGGGGAACGGGTGTGGTTTGAATCAGGGGAAGGCTTCAAGGTTTTTCTCCTGAATCGACTGCCGAGCCATGAAACCGTTTTCGCCATGACTATCCACAAAAGTCAGGGCTCGGAATATGGCACGGTTGCGGTCGTCCTTCCCGATGCGGAAAACCGTCTCCTCAGCCGCGAACTGGTTTATACCGGAATAACAAGAGCCAGAGAGGGGGTTCTTGTCGTGGCAGAGAAAGAGAGCTTTGAGCGGGCCGTTCTTACTCCAGTGCGTCGGCAGAGCGGATTGCGTGAGCTTTTTAGTCGGGGATTGTGAGGCTGATGTAATGGGTGAGAAGGTTTTGAAAATTAAAAATCATCTGCGCTTGGATTCAATAAAAAAGGTGTTTTGATTGAATCCGGCGCTGAAAAAATATTTAAAGGGCTGACCTTGCTGGAGTTCAGCAATAGGTGAGGGACCTGTAAGAAAAATGGAGGTTATCTGAAACGTCCGCCTCCGCGTCCACCATGGGAACCGCCCTGGCCAGGACCGCCATTACCTCCGCGACGGAGCCCAAATCCTCGGGGGCCACTCCCGCGCTGTGTTCCTGCATTCCCTTCTTTCTCCCAGGCGTCAAGCAGTTTGGCCAGAAGCCGTTGCAACTCCTGCTGTTCTTCCGGGGAAAGAGGGGAGAAGGGCTCTTGCTCCTCGACTTTTTCGTCGATTGCTGCTTTTCCCTCCTTCGTCAGGTTGACCAGAAAACTGCGTCGATCTTCAATGCTTCGTTCACGCTGAATAAGCCCCTTGCGCTCCAGCTTCAGGAGCAGCTCGCTTACAGAAGCAGAGCGCATGGCAAATATCTCCTGCAACTGCCGCTGACTGAGGCTTCCTTCCCGGGCGAGAGTATGCAGAATACGACCCTGTCCGCGGGCAGGGTCGTGATGATGTTTTCCCTGACCAAGGAGGATACCGCCCGCCCTGTGAAGGAGGGCAGCAAGTTCTTTGCTGCTCATTAAAAGTTACTCCCTCTGCCACAGCGTCCGTCGCATCCCTGAGGGAACCCGCCGTTGCGGACTCCTGTTCCCTGTCCGCTGCCGCCGTTCCTTCTGCAGGAACTTCTCATTCTACGGCCCTGGCCGGCTCCTGCACCCTGGCCCATCCCGGTGCCCTGACCAGCTCCAG
>JBFHIO010000055.1:0-8158 GCA_041596435.1 Desulforhopalus sp.
CTTGTGTTGAATTCACAGCCGATGGTACGAAAATCAATTTCAGGACGATTTTTTAGCTCCAACCGGGAATAGCTGCCCGAGAGTACGGCCCCACAGAACACTCCACAACTCATGGATAAAGCGTAAACGCCCATCATCGTGCCGTGCCCATAGTTATTCTTCGCTTCCACTGAGGCAAAGGCACCCAGTACAGCCCAGACCAGTGCCTCGGCAGCACCGATCAGCAGGTAGACCAGCATCAGGGCATGAAAGTTACGACAAAAGGGGATGCAGAAAAGTAGGACCACCAGTGTAAGGGCCCCGAACAAAAGCATGTGTTCTCTATTCCAGCGATCAGCCAGTCTGCCAAAAGGCACCTGCAAACCGGCATTAACCAGTGTCCGGCAGGCAATAACCATCCCCACAGTGAAGCCGCTGTAGCTTCCATCGCCCCAGCTCGCCATGTAGAGCGGGAGAAAAGCCATCAACGGCACCGGTACCAGCATGGTAGAAAATCGGGCAAGGAGAATCCCGAGAGTACGGATATCCCGCCGCATAATGCGGAGGGTGGCAAAAAGACGTCGATCCTCATTACCATCTCTGCCCGCCTTCCCCGGCAGGGTGAACATAACCAGCAGCATGGCGATAAAACTCATCAGGGCCATACCATAAAAGACTGAAGGCATACCCCAGTTATCCGAGAGAACACCGCCAATCATTGGGCCACAGCCAATTCCGCAAAAAACTGCGGCGTTGAGATAGCTCTGGTAACGCCCCTCCTGACCACTGGGGGCGAATTGACTCATGTACGCCATAACCACAGGACCGATCATGGCAGAGCCGATGCCGTGCAGAAAGCGGATGACAACCAGCGTTGTTACGCTGCCAGCCAGCGGCGTAAAAAGACCTACAAGACCATAAATTCCCAGCCCGGTGATCAGAAAACCTTTCCGTCCCCAGCGATCCGACCAGTTGCCGACAAAGGGTTGCAACAGTCCACGCGAGACGGAAAAAGCCGCCATAATGAGACCGAGGTCAAAACCACCGGCGCCAAGACTGGTGGCAAAAACCGGTAAAACAGGGATGATGATGCCAATCCCGAGAAGACTGATAAAGATAGCAAGCAACAATGCAACAAAGGTCCTTTTCTCCATTACACCGCCAGGTTCTGCCTCAGAGCTTCAAACAAAATCACACCTGCGGCCACCGAAGCGTTCAGGGAGTCAAGCTCACCCTCCATGGGAATAGAGAGCAGCACATCACACTCTTTCTGCACCAGCGGGCGAACCCCTTTTCCCTCCGCCCCGACCACAAAACAGGCCGGAGAGGTAAGATCACTGCCATAGAGATTTACCGCCGAATCATCCTTTACGGCACCGAAAACCCAAAAACCGATCTCCTTCAACTTTTTAAGAGCATTGACAAGATTGGTGACCTGACAGATATCAATATGAGACATGGCCCCGGCAGAAGCCTTGGCCGCAGTACCACCCAGTGGTGCACTTCGTTCACGGGTAACAAGAACCCCGGCGGCACCCGAAGCCAGCGCCGAGCGGATAATGGCTCCTACATTATGAGGGTCCTGCAGAGTATCAAGAACAACGATGCGACACGGCTCTTTTGTCTCAATACGCGCCTTGAGCCGCCCGACAAAATCCGCAAACTCGATAAAGCCGGCTTCGGTGGTACGGGCGACCACCCCCTGATGGCGAATCTGCTCTGCCCCCTCTCCGGTAATACGCAGTGACTCAACAAAGAGGAGCTTTATCTTTGCCTCTTTTGCAATTTGGATGATTTCATCAATCTTCTCGCCATGCCGCTCTTTCTGCAGGATGATTTCGTTGATGCGCCCCGGCTCCTCGGCGAGAGCCTCATAGACAGGATGCACCCCCCAGAGCAGATCATCGCTTAAGCGAATCAACTTCTCTGAGCGTCGTTTTTCTGAATCACCGCGGTACGGTTTTTCTCCCTGCGGTCGACGGCGGTTATCCCCCCTGCCTCCATTTTTATTTCCAGCCATGTTTCTCTCCAGCTTTTTTTACAGATGCAGCCCCAGCTCAATTTCACGACCATCCGGATGACGGTGGCCCGCTGCGCGCTCAGCAATAATTATCGATTTCAGAGTACTCACCGCCGAATCAAGGTCATCGTTGACCATGAGATATTGATACTCCGAGGCGGCGGCCATCTCCTTTTCCGCGTTTTTCATACGCAGAGTAATGGTGGAATCGTTCTCAGTACCACGCCCGCGCAAACGGCGCTCCAGTTCTTCAAGACCGGGTGGGGCAATAAAGATATGGGCAGCGGAGATAATCCGCTCATTGCGAATAATCTCCGCCCCCTGCACATCAATATCGAGGACGACATCACTGCCGCCCTCCGCCTGGGCCACCACCGACTGACGGTTGGTGCCGTAAAGGTTGGTATGCACTTCCGCGAATTCAAGAAACTCCCCGGCGGCAATCATCCTGCGAAAATCGTCATGGCTGACAAAATGATAGTCAATTCCGTTCTTCTCTCCCGGACGCGGCTGGCGGGTAGTGTGAGAAACGGAAAAAGCGAGCCCCGGCAATTCCGCCATGACCCGCTTGAGAAGAGTCGTCTTCCCGGCGCCGGAAGGCGCTGAAATCACAAAAAGTCGTCCTTTCATATTTCTTCCTGTTTCGTCATCTCATTATTCAGTAATTGCAACTGCGGCCCCTGCTGCAAAGCCTGCATCCGTTGCCCGATGGTTTCAGTCTGAACTGAAGAGAGAACGACATGCCCGGAATCAAGCACGAGGATGGAGCGGGTACGCCGCCCTTCAGTGACATCAAGCAGGCGGTTATCATTTCTCGCAATCTCTTTCAGCTTGCGCGCCGGAGAGGAACCGGTGTTAATAACGGCAACAATTCTTTCCATGGTAACGGTATTCCCGTGTCCCACATTTAACAGCTGCATCCCTGGCTCCTATTCGATGTTCTGCACCTGCTCACGCATTTTCTCCAGCTCACTCTTCAGCTCGACGGTGTGCTGAGCAATGCCGGCATCGCTAATCTTGGAAACAGTTGTATTCACCTCACGCAGGAATTCCTGAATGAGAAAATCAAGTTTCCGGCCAATGGCTCCATCTTCTTTAAGAAAGGAAGAGAATTGCTCCATGTGACTGTGCAAACGGACAACTTCTTCCGTCACATCGGTCTTGTCTGCAAGAATGGCAACCTCCTGGGCAAGACGATCCTGATCAAGAGTAACGGAATCAAGGAGTTTGGCAAGCCGCTCCTGCAGGGCACTTTGCCGCTGAAGGACAAGCTCTGGAATCCGCTCTTCAATAATGCTCACCACATCGGCAAAATGGTCGAGCCGCTGCAACAGGTCGGTGGCAAGAGCGCCCCCCTCCTGCTGACGCATGGCATCGCAGTTCTCAAGGGCCTCCTGAAGAGCCTTTTCCACGGGTATCCACAACGCTTCAATATCTTCCGGCTCCTCTTCGCGAACCATTACGTCCGGAAAAGAGGCAAGCTCCTGAGGTGTCAATTCCAGAGCAAGTCCGAAGCGTTCAGACAAACGCGTCAGCACTTCACTGTAACTCGCAGCAAGCTCCTCATTCAACAAGACCCTTTGCTTCCGGGCACCGCCGCCGTTTATGGAGAGCTGCAGGTCTACCCTTCCACGCTGGTGAACAGTTCCGACCAGCTTACGTATTCGTTCTTCAAAGGCCTGAACCCCCCGGGGAAGCTTCAGCTTCACATCAAGGTAGCGGTTGTTCACACAGCGAATCTCTACACTGAAAACCCGCCCTCCTTCTTCTATTTCGCCCCGGCCGAAACCGGTCATACTTCGCACTGCCATATCTGCTCCTGAGAAAGATGGGCGCCTGTACTCCGCCCATAAATAAGAAAATGGCGCAGAAGTCGAGCTTCTACGCCATTCATAACTTACTGCGAAACTGCTGTTTCAACAATCAAGAACATTGAATAACCAGTCTTTCGCCCATCTTCTTCGTTATCATCAAAAATTTATCCTCGGAATATCAATTATATACCTGCGATAAATTTTTTCTGTGCCGCGAAGATGCACGAGATACAACGTTCTTCAAGGGACCCGGTCAATTTGAAACCTTGTTAAAAGCTTTGGTTATCTCATCAGTAATATCATTGTCAGGATTGACAAAGGGAATCCCGGGCATCTTTTCAATGATGACCGCGAAACCATTTTTCTGGCCATAGGAATCGACAACCCCCTGCAGAGTTTTGAACAGGGGAGCAAGTTCCTGGTCACGAGCCTGCTTCATTTCAAACTCAGCATCTTTAGTCTTCTGCTGAAGTGCGGCTGCAGCTTTCTGAAAATCATGCAGTTTGGCTTTCTTCTTCTCTTCACTCCAGACAGAACTTTTCTTTTTGATTTCAGTCTGAAGTTCTTTCAGTTTTTCGCCTTCACCCTTAAACTTGCTCTGATAGGAGGCCATCTTGGCATCAAGAGTTTTTGTCGCTTTATTGCCGGCCTTACTGCTACGCAGAATTTGCTGCACGTCAATGACACCAATTTTAGTTGCAGCGGCAGCAAAAGCAGCCCCACTGAAACAGGAAATGGTTACGATAACAATGGCGGCAACAAGAAGTTTACGGATTCTCATTGTGCAATTTCTCCCTGCGTTGAATTCATGCTGGCGCCACCATCAACAACAAAGTCATCACGACGATCCTGAGCCCAGGCCATTTCGTCATAGCCGGGGAAAAGCAGACGTTCTTTCCCGTAGCTTACGGTGCTCAGACGTTCGGCTGCGATACCGAGGCTCTGCAGATAGCTCTTGGCGGTAAGGGCACGCCGTTCGCCGAGGGCCATATTATATTCCTGGGTCCCGCGCGGGTCGCAGTTTCCTTCAATACGCACCGAAACGGTGTTATTTTTCTTCATGAAATCGGCGTTTACTTCCATACGGGAAACCTGATCAGCCGGGATCTTAGAAGAATCAAACGCAAAGTAGACCGGCAACATGCCTTCCGTAGTCCGCCCTTCGCCAATACCGAGGGCCAGAGGTGTAGAATCAAGAGATTCTACAACACCAACAGTTTCCGTCTCATCGACGGCCTGAGGTTCAACCGGAGCAGGTTTTTTGCCGGAGCAACCTGCCAAAGTCAACGCCGAGACGCACAATAGTGCGGGCAAAGCAGATTTAATAGTAAACATAACCTTTTCCTCCTGATTATAAGAACTGCGATATTAGACAACCTGCGAAAAACCGATACTTCGTCATCGGATGAAATATCGTACTGCGAAATCCGTCAGGTTCAATTTTTTGTAATATAGACAAGAAAAAGGCAAATTCAACATTTTTTTCTCAACTCTATTGCGGAGAGGTCCGTGTTCTAATTTGCATTCTTTTAATATCAGTTAAACCCGGATTTAGTCAGAATTAATCCTTTTCTTATAGATAGAGACACCCTCCTGTCTCCTCAGATTCTTACAAATTTGCTGTGGTTATATTTGCCATTTCCGATTATAAACGAACGGTAAACCGCATGCAGAAAACGGCAATCGCCGTCAATTTCAGGAGTGTACAATGGCAAAAGTAAGTATCAGCCCGAATCGAACTACCGACAAAACCATCCGAACTATCGACCGTAAACGTGAACGTGAACGGAAGAAAATGTTTCACCGGGCTAAAGATCATGATCAAGAGTTCAGCGTGCTGCTCATCCAGCGCCTTATGGATCGGGAAATTATAGAGACGGACAACGTCAGTGCATTACAGGAAGATATTGCTGCACAACTCGGCAAGCTGCCGTATATGGAAGATTTTGATCTTCAAATGAAGGTTGCTCCTCTGCGGACCCTTGTTCAGGACCCCAACATTGTGAGCCTTTATTTCACTCAGTATGTTATTGAAGATCTTGTAGAACACCCAGCCATTCAGGACATTTTTGGCGATGACCTTGATGTTTATCGCGCAGTAGACTCTGTCTTCCGCGTTCTTCGCCAGGAGTAGAAACTGACTGCATGAAACATCCTGAATCACTCCCATCACTCGTATTCACAGATGCTGAGGGTAACATCAACGATTTCCCTGAACTCGGCATGACCGGAATGAGTGGCAGTCATTTTCTGCCACCAGAGCTCAATGATCTCATTCCTCTGCCCGAGGGCAGTGAACTTTTCACCCTGCCCGGTCGACTCCCCGTCGGCTGGGACTTTGACTCCCGCGAACCGGTACTTCTTACGGAACATCCCTGGGAGGAAGGGGATAAGTCTATCAATGCCGTCGCCGCCTTTATCGCACCTGCACATACATCTATTCTTGCCAGCAGCTATCAGACACAAAAGGACGCCCCGCGGCTGCCCCTCTTTGCCTATACTGCAGTCGGCTGGAAGGACGATCAGTTCTGGGTCCCGGCCTTCCGCAGCGACAAAGATGTCCGCCAGGATGCCAGTCAGTATACCAGAGAAGAGGTCGAACGCCGGACAGCTCTGAAATTGAAAGCCCACCGCGACAACCGCCTTATTCAACATCTTGGCAAGTGCTGCCTCACCTATGGTTGCCCTGCCGCTCGGAACTACTTTCTGGGCCGATGGGAGGCCCCTCTGCCCACCTCACCGGTGTGCAACGCCCGTTGTCTCGGCTGCATTTCCCTGCAGGAATCGGGGATATGCTCCGCTCAGGAACGGATTACCTTTGTCCCCACAGCGAAGGAATTGTGTGAAATTGCTATCCCTCACCTGAAAAAGGCACCAAACCCTGTCGTCAGTTATGGCCAGGGCTGCGAGGGAGAACCTCTTCTGCAAAGTGCTGTAATCCGCGAAAGCATTATTCAGATGCGGGAAGCAACTGACCTTGGGACCATTAATCTCAACTCCAATGCCAGCCTGCCGGAAAAGATAAAAGAACTGGCGGCTGTCGGCCTTGATTCCCTGCGTGTCAGTCTCAACTCTGCGCAGGAGAATTGCTACAATGCCTACTATCGTCCGAAGAGTTATTGTTTTGATGATGTAAAACGCTCTATTGATATGATGAAAGAGGCAGGGCGTTTTGTCTCTCTCAATTATTTTGTCATGCCCGGCTTTACCGATTCTGACGAAGAGTTCATCGCACTCTCAAATCTGGTAGCGAGCCACCCACCGGACTTCATCCAGTTGCGCAATCTCAATATTGACCCGGAATGGTACTTTGAAACAGTCTGGGAGAAACCACACCCTCTCACTGAGGGAATTACTCCCTGGCTTGACAAGCTCAAAGCACGTTTTCCTGAACTGGGCTTTGGTTATTTCAATCCCAACGTACATCCAGCACAGAAAAAGAAAAAATACGACAAGAGTTGAAGCCCCTTTTTTCCCCATTCCGTCTGTTTCTCTCAATGTTTTGTCATGCCCGGGCCGGCTTACCTTGATTTTCAATGAAATTACGTTATCATATCGGAATACTACTCACTTGAGAGTTTTTATCACATAAGGGTACCTTGAATAATCTTGTATTTCGTTCATATTTGAGGCACAGGAGAAAATTTACCGCAGGTATATACATGATATTCCGAGGATAAATTTTTGACTGTAACGAAGAAGATGGGCGGAAGATTGATTATTCAAGGTACCCATAAAATGAGCTATGATTATTATGGAAGAATCTACACACGCCTCTATTTCAACGCTGGAGCGCATGGACAACTTGAGAGTCACCCCGCAGCGCCAGGTGATTCTTGAGGAATTGTCGAAGGTAAACAGCCACCCTGCAGCCAATGAAGTTTTTGACATGGTCCGCGCCCGCCTGCCGCGCATTGGTCTCGGGACTGTCTACAGAAACCTTGATATTATGGCAGACAACGGCGTTATCTTGAAAATTGATGTTGGCGGCACACAAAAGCGCTTTGATGCCACAGTAGAACCACACTATCACATTCACTGCACTGAGTGTGGCAGGGTTGATGACATTGATGTTCCGGTGCAAAAAGGTCTGGAAGCAATGGCAGCTGCCAGCAGTGACTACGAAGTGCAGGGGCACCGCGTTGAATTTTCAGGTATCTGTCCTGACTGTCGAAGGGCGAGACACGACACCTGAGAATTTATCCTCACAGCTTTCTGCCGCAGAAAATCACGTATAAAAAAACGGTTTTGCAGTCATATTGACTGCAAAACCGTTTTTTTATACTAAGGGAACCGTGAAAAAGCTGTATTTCGTGCGTATTTGAGGCACAAAAGGAACTCCTTA
>JBFHIO010000056.1:0-8139 GCA_041596435.1 Desulforhopalus sp.
AAGGTAGGAACCAAGTCGGCCATAGGTGGAATCACGCTCAAGAGAGGAGACGAGATCTTCCAGCGAATTACCGACCTGACGACCGATATTAACAACAATTCCCTCAAAATTTTTCTTGGCGATCTGATTCCACAGAGTGAGTTTTCCAATCCTTCCAAGACCATTAATACCTAATTTCATGACACATGCTCCTGTTTGTTATAAGGCGCCCCGGGAAAGCATCCTCTCCGGTGTACCCCCGGAAGGCAGGGACATTTTCGCAGGGCCATGAAAAGCTGAAGACGGAACTGCCACAGGCTTCCGAACATTTTTATAAGGGTACAGGGCAAGGCTTAAATTTCAAGAAAAATTGCACTGCTTATAAAATTTAATGATTTCAGTAAAAGTATTATGATCTCGTGGGGATAATGCCTCCGACGAGATCATAGGCATGGGATTCGTCAATGCGCACCTGGACGATCTCACCGGGTGCGGCTGAACCCTCGTTAATATATACGCGGCCATCAACCTCCGGGGCCTGAAAGCGGGTTCGTCCTTCCAGAAGGAGATCAGTCTCTTCGGAAAATCCGCTTACCAGCACCGGTTCAACCCTGCCTATATATTTGCGCTGGTTCTCCTCAGAGATCCTGCTCTGGACTGCAAGCAGATGCTGCTGGCGGCGAATGCGTTCCTCTTCGGGAACCTGATCGGCAAAATGTTCGGCGGGAACACCTTCTTCATTGCAATACGGAAAAACTCCAACGTGATCAAGGCGATGCCGTTGCAGGAAATCTTCCAGCTGAAGGAAATCGGCCTCTGTTTCTCCAGGAAAACCGACAAGGAAGGTAGTGCGAATGGCAATATCCGGGATATGCGTACGCAAACGACTGACAAGATGCTCAAGGTCATCCGCCGTGTGGTGACGATTCATCCGCTTCAGGACACTGTCGCTGGCGTGCTGAAAGGGAATATCAAGATAGGGAACAATTCGTTTTTCTCCCGTCAACAGATCAAGCAGGGCATCACTCACACCGCTGGGGTAAAGATAAAGCAGGCGCAACCAGGGGATAGTGGTACGGGCGAGGAGTTTCTCCATCAGGCCCACAATATTTTCCCCGGTGAGGTCGTTGCCGTAGGCAGTGGTATCCTGAGCAATGATATTGAGTTCACGGACGCCCTGTTCTTCAAGATGCATCGCTTCGACAGCGATATCCTCGCTTGTCCGGCTTCGCAGGCGCCCCCGTATGGATGGGATTTTACAATAGGCACAATGATTGTTGCACCCTTCCGTTATCTTCAGCCAGGCCGTCCCCGTAGTCGTCAACTGACGCGGTGAGCGACTGGACATCAGGGAGCGGTCGTGCAGGATCACTTTTGCTGTTTTTTCTCCAGTAAAAAGGGCCTCCAGGTGAGATGCAATCTTCTCCGGCTCTTCGGTTCCAAGGAAAAGATCAACCTCAGGCATTTCTGACTCAAGGTCATTTTTATAGCGTTGAGTCAAACATCCCGTTACCACCAGCTTCTTCTGAGGATCCTGTTCTTTCAGAGAAACCATGCCAAGAATTTCGTCAATGGCCTCTTCTACCGCCGGTTGGATGAAACCGCAGGTGTTTACAAGGAGCACCGCCGCATCCGCAGGGTCTGCGGCAAACGCCCAGCCAGCCTGCTGCAGCACACCGAGCATCACTTCTGAATCGACAAGGTTTTTCGCACAACCGAGGCTGACGAGATGAAAACTCTTTTCCATTACTTCTCCTGAAATACATTGCCACTGCAGAGCAGCTGCAGTACCTGCCGGGAATTTTCCCGAAAAGCTGTCGTCCCCTGTCCCGGCTGCCATTTCTCATTCGTGGTAACATCTGAGACAGTAAGCGCCGCAGAAAGTTTCACTCCCCGAAAGGCTGCGGCAGAACAGAGGGCAGAAAATTCCATGTCGACTGCAGTCACACCATACTCCCGATTAAGGGCGAGAAGGGACTCCCTCTCCTCACGATAGACACCATCAGTGGACCAGACACACCCCCGCCGAACCGGCAGACCGGCATTTTGCAGAAACGAAGCCAGTCGCGCAGAAAAATCCGAGGAAGGGCGGGATTCACTCGTGCAGCCATAATATTGCGAAGTACCTTCCCCGACCATGGCGCGATCCGGAACAATCACATCTCCCACCGCCACCGACGCGTCCACTGCTCCGCACCAGCCGCAAAGGATAATCTCTTTCGCTCCGAGGGCAATTAATTTTTCGAGGGTCATCACTGCTACCGGCGCTCCAAGAGCAGGCCCGGCGAAAAAAAGACACCGGGACTCATCGACGCAGAGCCCACTGTTAAAAATTTTCTGCCGCCGGGCCCCGGCACCGATTTCTCGATCCAGGGTCAACTTCGCCTCCGTGGGATTAACCAGCAGCACGCCACGCGAAGGAATTTCCTTCTCCCCTCTGCCTCGTCTCGGTTCAATAACCGCCATTACATCTCTCCCAAAAGTATGAGCTGAAAGCAACGCCGCACTCTGGATTTCTTTTCATCCACCACCTTTCACCCGTCACCATTGCACATGCATAAACAAAAAAAGGGACTGCAGAAATATCTGCAGTCCCTTGCGCAACAAAACACCAATTCTCAAAAATCAACCCATGAGCGGGTTTGCATAGAGGAGAATCAGGGAAACAACCAGGCCGTAAATAGCAATAGACTCAGCAAGAGCCATACCGAGGATCATGAAGACCATCAGTTTCGGTTGTACTTCCGGATTGCGGGCAAGGCCCTGACATGCAGCGTTTCCGATGTTACCGATACCAATACCTGCTCCCAGACCGGCAAGACCGATGGAAAGAGCAGCACCAATGCAGATGAGAGCGATTTGAAGTTCAGACATTGTAAATCTCCTTGAAAAAGTTTGGGTTTTTGGCCTTCTTCCTTATAACTGCAAAAAGCAGAACGCCCCGGACTCTCCGGGGCGAAAAAACATTGTTAATGAGCCTGCTCTGCTGCCTGGCTGAAATATACCACGGTGAGCAGTACGAACACCATCGCCTGTACGACGGAAACCAGCACCCCGAGAAGCAGAATCGGCAGGGGAGCAAAGAATCCACCGGCCAGCAGAAAGAGAATGCTGAGCAGGGTCTCTTTCGCCATAATATTTCCGAAAAGACGAACAGAGAGTGAAATAATTCGAGCAAGGTTACTGATAACCTCAATGGGCAGCATCAGCGGAATCAGCAACGGAATGGGCCCTGCGAACTGTTTGAGATAGCCGATTCCATGCATCTTGAAACCAATAATATGGTGGGTTATCCAAACGATAAGCGTCAACGCAAGGGTCGTATTAAGCGAAGCTGTGGGAGACATGAATCCGGGGATCAAGCCGATGAGGTTGGCCACAGTGATAAAGAGTGCAAATGTAGCAATCATCGGGAAATAGCGATCGGCAAGTTCACGGCCCATGTTTTCCGCAAAGAAATCGTCCATGCTGCCGACAACCACTTCCCAGAAATTCTGTCCCCTGCCGGGGATCAGTTCCAAGTCACCAATGGTAACTTTGATGACAAAGAAAAGAAATGCCATTACGAACCAGGTATAGGTCATGTAAGGTGCGCAGATCTGTTCGATGAAATTGCTGCCTACTGCCCCGTGGGGAACAGGCAGGCCCAACTTTTGCAAAACTACTGAGATAAACAGTATCGGATGCTCCATCAGTCTCTCCTCCCTTGATTCTTCTGAATCAGGTAGCGGACCACCACAGCAATGGAGAGTGCCATGAAGGTCACAAAAACAGTTGATAAACCACTTATAAGTCCTAAGATGTTGACCAGCCGCCATTTAATAAGGACAAACAGGGCAACACCTGTAAATATAAATCGAAGCAGAAAGGCAAACTGAAAGCCGCGTTTTTTCCGCATAGCCAGTTCTTTCTGCTGCTCTGCGGAAGAATCTCCGGAGACTGCAACAACCTCCGTCGCAACCTGTTCCACAGCCCTGCCCGAAACCCACAGGTTTACCAGCACCAGCACCCCGCCAGCCAGAACCGACCAGCCAAGAAAGAGTGAATCTGCAAGGGCTGCGCCAGCAGAACCGACAAGCAGGACAACGAGAGCGGCGTAACGAATCAGGGAAAAATTAAACTCACCTTTCATGACGTTCCTGCTCTTCCCGCGCCTGTCGTTTTTCGTCGGCCTGTGCAACCCGGATGACATCAAGCAGAGTCTTGTATCCAGCGGCAATACCGAAGGCAAGCCCTATAAAAGTGAACCACGGGGCTGTTTTGCCATCAAAAACCTTCTGGTCAAGCACAACGCCACCTGCAAATCCGAGGACAATTGAAGTCGCAAAGGTAAACCCGACATGACCATAATTGGCCAGCAAGTGGACAAATTCTTTTTTTACCCCTGACATCCTGCAACGCCTCACATTACACAGTTTTCAGAGGCGGAAAAAGCTCTTTTATAGAACATTTTTTGCCTCTCTGATCCAACTGTATAACCTGTTCTGACTCAAATTTCACCCATTTTTTTGAATGACGATTCAGTCGCTTTAAGAACAAAATCAAGCTGCTCTTCCGTATGCGCTCCTGAGATAAAAGCGACCTCAAATTGAGAGGGTGCAAGATAGACACCACTCTCCAGCATATTACGATAATGCTGCGCGTAGCGTTCGGTATTCGCCGTCATTGCCGAGGTGAAATCAGTAACAGGGGTCTCCGTGAAGAAAGCAGTCATCAGACTGCCAACACGATTAATGGTAATCGGAATACCGGTCTTTTCTGAGATTTCCGCGAGGCCATTGGCATAATATTCTGCCTTCGCCTCAAGCTCATCATAAAACCCCGGTCTCTGCAGCAGCTTCAGCGCCGCAATACCTGCAGCCATCGCCAGCGGATTTCCAGAAAGAGTCCCTGCCTGATACACCGGACCGTCGGGGGCTACGCAATTCATAATGTCCGCCCTGCCACCATATGCCCCCACCGGCAGACCGCCGCCAATGATTTTCCCAAGGGTGGTCATGTCTGGGGTAATGCCGAAATATTTCTGAGCTCCGCCATAACTGAGGCGAAAGCCGGTGATGACCTCATCGAAGATCAGCACGATGTCCAGCTCCTTCGTCAGCGAGCGCAGAGTCTGCAGGAATCCTTCCGCCGGGGGAACACAGCCCATATTCCCAGCAACCGGTTCTACAATCACACAGGCGATCTCGGCGGCGTGATCGCGCAGAGTTTTTTCCAGTATTTTTTTGTCGTTATAGGGGATGGAGATGGTATTTTTGACGATATCATCCGGGACACCGGGACTTCCCGGGATTCCGAGAGTGATAACCCCTGAACCCGCTTTGACGAGAAAGGAGTCGGAGTGACCATGGTAGCAGCCGTCAAATTTAACTATAATATTGCGGCCGGTGTAGCCACGGGCAAGACGAACAGCAGACATGGTCGCTTCGGTCCCCGAACTGACAAAACGAACCTTCTCGACAGAAGCAACCGCCTCTACCACCATCTCCGCAAGATCGACTTCCAGTGGAGTGGGGGCACCGAAACTGGTGCCGAGTTCAGCTGCATTTTTTACCGCTTTTACGATATCCGGGTGAGCATGACCAGCGATCATAGGCCCCCACGAACCAACGAAATCGATATAGCTCGAGCCGTCCGCATCCCACAGCGTGGTTCCCAGAGCACGGGTGATAAAGAGAGGATCACACCCAACAGAACGGGACGCCCGCACCGGAGAGTTTACTCCGCCGGGAATCACTTTTTTTGCCGCTTCAAACAGCGCCTTTGACTTCTCAACTTTCATTCCCAACTCCCTGCAACACCTCTGTATTGCACTAATTTCATGTTCTTTTATCGCCATCCCTGCAGAAAAAATATTTTGCTCTTACGCAGTTATAGCGAACTATCTCAAAAAGTGGCAATATATCACGGTAAGAGTTAGCTCGCAATTATTCTAAAGTTCTGTTCTGCTGCCAGTCTGACAGGCAGGCGAAAAGGCAATTACACCAAGAGTTCTTCCCTTGATTTTTATCCGCATGATACACAATTTGTGGATGCGTTTTGTTTAACCAGAAGACAAACCCAGTAACGGAGGAGTTACACAATGGCAAGCGACAAAGTAGTCCATCTTACAGATGCGGAATTTCAAGAAGCAATTAAGCAGGATATGCCTGTTCTCGTTGATTTCTGGGCCCCGTGGTGTGGTCCCTGCAAAGCAATCGGACCGATCATCGAAGAACTCGCCGGCGAATATGAGGGCAAGATTACCATTGCCAAGATGAATGTTGACGAAAACCCTGAGACTCCCGGAAAATTCGGGATCCGTGCCATTCCAACCATGATTCTTTTCAAAAGCGGGGAAAAAGTGGACCAGATTACAGGTTCCGTCGCGAAACCGCAGCTCGTTGATCTGCTTGCCAAAGCCAAGTAAGTTCAATCAACTGTTGACGACTGCCTTCCGCTGCGGATTCACTTCCGATGTGCGCAAGGCAGTTTTTTTTTATATGAACAGGAGATGCAATGAAAGAATATTATGACCTCATCATTCTCGGCGGAGGCCCGGCAGGGCTCACAGCCGGGCTTTATGCCGCCCGTGCACGGGTTGACCACGTCCTTATTGAAAAAGGTGCTCCCGGCGGACAGATAATGCAAACGGACTGGATTGACAATTACCCCGGCTTCCCTGAGGGACTCAGCGGGTTTGACCTTGCTGAAAAAATGCTCGCTCATGCGAAACGTTTTGATATTAACATTGAAACTGCATTTGTCTCCGGGATGGACCTCTCCAATGAGAAGGAAAAAGTGCTGTTTCTCGATGGCGACCGTAAAGTCACTTGCAAATCACTGATCATCTGCACCGGTGCACACCCCAACATGCTTAATGTTCCCGGTGAAAAAGAGTTTCAGGCACGTGGTGTCTCCTACTGCGGCACCTGCGATGCCCCCTTCTACCGCAACATGGAAGTAGCCGTGATCGGCGGAGGTAATACAGCCGTCGAAGAAGCCGACTACCTGACCAGATTTGCCAGTAAAGTCTATGTCGTTCATCGTCGTGACGAGTTGCGCGCCACCAAAGTTATACAGGAGCACGCCTTTGCCAATGATAAGATTGAATTCGTCTGGAACTCTCAAGTCTCCTCGATTGAAGGGGATGACAACGGCGTTACCGGAGTCAATCTGAAAAATAAGAATGGCGAAGAAACCCTCCTCAAAGTGAATGGCGTTTTTGTTCTTGTTGGGGTTTCCCCTAACCACGAAGGAATCTCTGATGCTCTCGAAAGTGACAAGTGGGGCTTTTTGAAAGTGGATACAGAGACCCGCACCAACATCCCCGGAGTCCTGGCCGCGGGGGACATCTGCAGCAAAAAAGTTCGTCAGGTCGTCAATGCTGCCGGTGAAGGTGCTGTGGCCATGCTCTCTGCAGAGGCCTGGCTCAACTCCATAAAAGGGTAAAAAATAATGTCTATGCGCACCACGCTCATTCGCTGCTCCATCCTCTCTCTGCTGCTCGTTGTCGGAGGCTGTTCTCTCTTTGGCAGTGACGCCAAATACACAAAAATTGACGAAGATGGGAATGTTGTTAAAGAAGTTAATCCTTTCAAGGAAATGCCGGTCAAAACCCTGCTGCAGAAAGGAATGGACGACTACAACGTGGGGAAATATTTTACAGCAGTAAGCGCTTTTGAAGAAATTCTTGATCGCTACCCTTTCACTCAGGAAGCAGTGCTTGCTGAACTCAAGGCTGCCGACTGCTACTACTTCATGAACAAGTACGCTCAGGCTCTTTCTCTCTATGAAACCTTTGAGAGCAACCACCCTACTAATGAGTCCATCCCCTACGTAATGTACCAAAAGGGAATGTGTAACTACCGCCAGATCGACAGGGTTGACCGAGATCCGACCGGCGCAGAGAAGGCCGTAACCAGTTTTCGCCAGCTCATCAAGGCTTTCCCAAATTCCACCTACACCCCGGCAGCGAAAGAAAAGGTAACCATCGCCCGGGAGTTCCTCGCCAATCATGAATTTTTTGTGGTGAAATTTTATCTCCGTACAGAGCAATATAAACAGGCTGAGGCCCGGCTGCGTTACCTCATTGCAACCTACCCCGAGATACAGGTTGTCACCGACGATGCAAAACCCCTGCTGGCAAAACTGGAGAGGGGAGAAAAACCCGACCGGGGC
>JBFHIO010000057.1:0-8123 GCA_041596435.1 Desulforhopalus sp.
AGACGCCGTCGCGCCCCAGAAGGTGCCTCCATATTTTATCTGTCCGGTCGCCGGCGGATTGATAGCAAGGGTGACGGTGGCATGATCCCCTGGTTTTGCATGTACTACATCCTCACCTCCGTTCATGGAGTCGGCATCAATTTCTGAGGGGGCGAAGAAACTCCGCATCAGCACACCCCGCAACAGGGCGAGAAAGGCCAGCGAGGTAATAATAAAAATCAGCAGTTGCCAGACGATGGCCAGCTGCGGAAAGAAGGTAGTAACCAGGGCGGTAACCAGGGCTCCCACAGCAAAAAAGAAGAGCACCAGGCCGGGCACGCCCAGTTCCAGCATCCCGAGGGTCACACCAATTATCAGCCAGTAGAGGCCGGGGTATTCAATCATGGATTACTCTCCGTTGAAATTCATGGTTCTTTTCTGTGATGTTCTCTCGCCTGCACTCTTCAGGTGGCTCAAAAACCATTTACAGACGATTCTCTTCCCGTTCTTCCCGGGAGAAGAAGAGTCTTTTGTAGAGAACCGCTTTGAAAGCAGGAGCAAGAGCCGCATAGAGCATGGAAAAAAAAATGAAAATCAGCAGAGCAAAGCTCAGTGTTCCCATCTCCGGTTTCAGCAGCGACCAGACCAGTTGCGGATCAATTCCATCAGGGCCGGTAAAGATCTGCGGATTTGTTTTCTCCATCGCCGCCAGACTGGCAACAGCCCGAGTCAGAGGCCCGAGGGAGATCAGCACGGGAAGCATCGTCGGCAGATAAAAGAGACTGATGATCGCACTGAGGGGCCAGAAGGAACGATGTACCGCCTTCCGTGAGGTTTCAAGAGATTCCCAGTAGCCAACACCGTGATCCAGCACCAGCGGCAAGATAAAAAAGTAGCCGAGCAACAGATAGAATCCCGGGATTACAAACAGCATAAATCCAAGAAAGACGAGACAGGTACCAAAGATCTTCGCCTTGAACAACTCCCAGCGGCAGTAGCCTGCAAAACCGTGCAGACACATTTTGATCTGCGGGGCTTCACCACGCAGATGAAGGATGGCAAGCCAGACCATTCCTGCGAAAAGCATTCCGCCAAAACCACTGAGGACAAGATATTCTGCAAAGGTGACCGGGAAATCGGGGAGTGACAACGTGTGTAACAGCAGCGTAAACACTCCGAAAACCATTCCGCTGACAACCTGTGCTCCGCCGCTGAAGAGGCCGAGCAGCAGTGCACAGATAATGGCAATCCAGAAATAGCTTCTGGCAAAACCGACGCGCACCGTCTCAGAAATAACCTCCCACACGGCGAGGTCTGGTTCGGGACGAATCAAGCTCTCTACATCAAAATCTGCCGCCAGCGGGCGCGGGTCTCTCTCCCACCTCTCATCGGCAAATCCAGAACGTCCTTCGCGCTGAACACTCTGGGGTGGAGGCGGTTCAACTGCCTCGGCGACTGGCTTTTCCCCGGCAATAAAAGATTTGCCGCAGGCGGGGCAGGTCACACTGCGCCCGTGCAGAGAACTGTCCATCTGGCCGCTTTTCCCACAGAAGGGACAAGATACAGATATCTTCTCTGCCGTGGTCGAAGTTACGGTTTCAGACTTCGCTTTCGCGACAAAAGACTCGCCGCATTTTCCACAGCGGACGGTTTTTCCCTGCAGCGAATCATCGGCCGAACCTTTCGCCCCGCAGTGCGGGCATTCCATTTTCATATTTTTTCTCAACACTAAAAAACAGAGGGCGGCCGGAGCCGCCCTTAAAAGATTTAAAAGATAGAGGACGCTCTCAGCGCAACACCCTTTCTCCATACAATGCCTGGTAAATCACTCCGGTCAAGATAAAAGACATCGGAATCGTCCAGATAAGTCCAATTCCAAACGGGATCGCAGAAACTGCAACCAGCACCGGCATGATGATCATCATCAGTACAAAGACCTTGAACCAGTGGCGGGTAACCGTTTTGCGGGAAATCTCCATAGCCTCCCATATACCGAGGCGTTGATCAACAAGAAGGGGAATGGTCATCGACCATGCCACACTGAGGTAAATTCCAGGCAGTACAAAGAGGACATAGCCAATACCTGACAGAATGCTCATCAACAGTACAGCAAGGAAAAGCTGCAGAATATTCCTGAAACCGCGGCCAAGCATGGAGAAAGAGACGGAATCCCCAGCCGCTCGACGCACCCCTGTGTAAACCATGCCCCCAATCAATGCGATGCCTGCCAGTGCAAAAACAAAAGAGACAGCCCCCATTCCGAGAATAGATATTGAACTGATCTGCAAATCAGCCGGGCCAGCAGCACTGTTAAGTGCATCGGCATTAAGACCAGAGGCCGTCAGCAAAGCCATGTTTATAACATTGGAAAGGAGCATCCACAGCGTAAGAACCACTCCCTCCAGAAAAAACACCAGTTTGGCTCCCCGTGTCCGCTGCCAGGCACGGCTGAGTGCCCATGCAATGGTCCAGCGGTCATCCACTTCCACCTCTGTCGACTCATCTGCAAAGACATGGTCTTCCTTCGCGGCACGATCAGCTGCGGAAGCGGTAAATTCATCCCCCTGAGCACTCTCCGGCAGGACTTCACTAAAGACACCCTCTTCCTCAAGATCATGCCCTTCTGTCGGAACAGATCCCGTGAAGAGAGCCTCTTCGGGAAGTTCCGCAGCCGGAAAGGATTCTGCACCGGTCAGCAAATCTTCCGTCGCAGGAGATTCAGCGACAAAGATCCAGTGGCATTTCGGGCAATTGACCTTCTGCCCGAGGAAACTGGGGTCAACACTCCCTTCTGTCCCGCAATGAGGGCAATTCACGGACACAGTTTCCACCGATCCGGCGAGGTCCGGTTTGTCCCGCTCGGGAGGGGAAACCTTGAAGCTGCCGTCACATTTCGGGCATTTCACCCGGCGACCGGCACAGGAATCCTCAACATCCCCGCTCACATGGCAATAGGGACAGGTAATTTTCATGACAACCTCCAGATATCGGGGAACCTTTATTAATAGTGGGGCCTCTCTGTCAGAAATGCTCCAGCGCACAAATTTATCCCGAAAGACTATTCAGGCGCAGAGATAACAGTCACCAGGAGACTCAAAACTTATGAATCTGATATTATCAGGAAAAAGCCTGCGTGACAGAAAAAATGTACTTTTTCACAAAAAGAACACTGAGACCGCTGGTATTATAACGAAACTCTACATATTATGAAACATTGCAGAAAGAAATAACATCAGTTTCTCACAAACTTCCTGAGGAGGCATCATGGAAAAAATTATCATCGCCGCCATGTCCATAAACCGAACTCTCGGCCACAATAACTCCCTTCCCTGGCATATTCCCGAAGAACTGAAACTGTTCAAAAAGGTCACCATGGGTTATCCGATGATCATGGGACGAAAGACTTTTGACTCCCTGCCCGGCATTCTCCCCGGGCGACGGCACATCGTCCTCACCCGCAACCGCGAGTTTTCGGCCGCAGGAGCAGAATGCGTGGCATCACTGGAGGAAGCCATTACCCTTCTTGAAAAAGATAACTGTGAGCGAACCTACATCATCGGCGGAGCACAGGTTTTTGCAGAATCACTCGCCGTGACAGACTCCATCCGGATGACACTGCTCCATCGCGAAGTAGAGGGAGATGTCTTCTTTCCACCCTTTGAGGAAAATTTTGTCGAGGTAAGCCGGGAGGAGTTTTCCGGTCGGGAAGATTTTACGGTGGTAGAGTATCGGCGGAAGGAAAAGAGCAGAGAAGGGATTTGAAGATGCAAACACCCTGCCTGAGAAAAGCAGGGTGCAGAATTTAAATCTTTTTTCAGGACATGGAAGAACACGTCTTTCAAGATACCCTTTTTTCAGCAAGAGGCCTTTGGGCAGGAAGGTCTTCTTACTCTTCCTGTCGCCTTCTGTAATCGTTCAGAGCATTGTAGAAAGCACCCACCGCCAGTTCCGCACAATGAAAATGATCCGGTGGCAGAGTCACAAGATAATCGGCCACTTTCTCAGGAGTAAGCGCCCAGCCGTCATCAAGACTGCACCCCTCCATCAAAAGGGAAACCGTGTTGGCAGTGGCCATAGTGTTGTTACAGCCATCAATGCAGAAGTTTACCCGCTCCAGGGAGCCATCCCTTACGGCAATAAACATCTCTACCGTATCCCCGCAATCTCCGGTCCGGATACCGTAACCATCCGGTTTTTCCATTTCTCCGTAACGCTCAGTGCGGGCGACCATCTTCTGAAAATGGTCTGAATGCTGCGGGATGAAGTGTTGTAGAATTCCCATAACATACCTCCGGTATTTCAAAGTTTGTTCGTGAATGATTGTGTCACAACAATACCACCCGCCCCGCAACTCCGCACCCGGAAATCAAAGTCGATCTGAAATCTGCTGAAAATGGCGTAGAATCGGTCCTGTATAGATTTGTCTCGGACGGGAAATCCGCTGTTGATGATCATGCATTTCCTTCCAGTGAGAGATCCAGCCCGGCATGCGGCCAATAGCAAACAACACCGTGTACATGTTGAGCGGGATACCTATGACACGCAGAAGCAGGCCTGAATAGAAATCAACATTGGGGTAGAGGTTCCGCTCAATGAAATATTCATCCTTCAGGGTATATTCCTCCAGCTCCTTGGCGATATCGAGCAGCTCATCCTTGAGATTAAGTGCTCCGAGGACCTCATCCACATGTTTTTTCAGGATTCGCGCCCGCGGGTCGAAGTTTTTATACACCCGGTGGCCGAAGCCCATCAGTCGAAACTCATCTTTTTTATCTTTGGCGCGATCAAGGTAGTGCTGGAGCGGCTTGCCAGAGCGCTTGATATCCTGCAGCATCTCAATCACCGCCACATTGGCCCCGCCGTGGAGCGGGCCCATCAGCGCACTTACCCCGGCGGCCACCGAACTGAAGAGGTTGGCTCGGGAGCTGCCCACCACCCGCACCGTGGTCGTTGAGCAGTTCTGCTCATGGTCGGCATGAAGGATAAGAAAGAGGTTGAGCGCCTTGTCGATAATCGGCGACACCTTGTACTCCACATAGGGATCGGAGAACATCATATGCAGGAAATTGCCACAGTAGGTGAGGTTGGGATTCGGCTGGTTGATCGGCTTGCCGCTCGCCGTACGGTAGGCAAAGGCCGCAACAGTACGCACCTTGGAGAGCAGCAGACTTGCGGTCTGACCAAACTCCTCTCCGGTTGTCGGCACCTCAAGGACCTCAGGATGAAAACAGGAAACGAGATTCAGCATCGCCGAGAGAATCGCCATCGGCGGCGCTGTATGCGGGAGCCCGGAGAAATGGTGTTCAAGATTGGTGTGAATCGGCGCATGCATCCGGATCTGGTTGCGGAAGTTCAGCAGCTGGATACGGTTGGGAAGATGGCCATAAAGGATAAGATAGGCAACCTCAACAAAACTGGCGCGCTCAGCAAGTTCCTCAATAGGGTAACCCCGATAGCGCAAGATACCACGGGCCCCGTCCACGAAGGTGATATTAGAGAGGCAGGAACCGGTACTGCCAAAGCCAGGATCAAGGGTGATGCAGCCGGTGATGTCGCGAAGATGCTGAATATCAATGCACCGTTCCCCTTCAGTTCCAACAAACGTTTCAAAATTGTAACTTTTACCATCAATGGTAATCGTCGCTGTCTCGTCCATGGTCAAACTCCTGTGTCCTGGATAAATTATAATTCGAGCGGGAAAGGGGCTCTCCGAATGGGACCCCGTCCTGAGATATATGGAAGTTTTACTATATCAGAGCCTTGGGGAAAGGGCAAACAGGAAGGAGAACAAAAAATTACAAAAAAGGAGAGGAACCTTCATTTTTGAAGGTTCCTCTCCTGGTGTTTACAGCTCAGCGTTCAAGACATCCTTTAATTGATCGAATTCGCGAGATGAAGAAGTTCTTCCGCCGTAAAGATATACTTCTGACGGCAGAACTCACAGCGCACTTCACATTCATTACGCTCCGTGGCAAGTTTGCGCAGATCATCCCGCCCGAGGGAGAGGAGGGCCCCCTCCATTTTCCTATGGGAGCAGTTGCATTGATACTGCAGTTCTTTGTGGTGAATTGTCCGGTGGGGAACCGCCTTGAAGATACGCGAAAGAATTTCCCCGGGAGCCACTCCGCCAGCCAGCAGGGTCGAGAGCGGCGGTAATGCGGAAATTCCTTCTTCAAGGCTGGAGAGATGTGCTTCCTCCGCCGGCGGCAGAGACTGAATGAGAAAGCCCCCCGCGGCCGCCACTGTTCCGTCCGGCAACAGGGAAACCGTAACGCCAACCGTAGAAGGCGTCTGCTCGGACTGGGCGAGATACCACGCAATATCCTCACCAATGGTACTGCTCTGCAGCGGAATGGTCCCCGGGTAGGTTTGGCCAGCGGAAATGGTTTTCGTCACCGTCAACACGCCGGCATGCCCCACACCACCGGGCACATCAAGTTCTCCGCCAATCAGCGGGAGCTCGGCATGGGGCTCAGCGACAGAGCCGCGTACCCAGCCGTCATAGCCCGCCTCAGCAAGGATTTTCTTCAGCGGACCGTTGCCCTCAAACCTGAGCAGCAGACTCTGGCCGTCCTTCATCAGGGCGGCAAGCAGCGCCGCACCGGTCAACGCCCGGCCCAGAGCTGCTGCGGCGAGGGGACCGACGTCGTGACGCCGACACCCCTCAGTCACCAGTTCCGTAGTATTGCAGGCCACGCCGAAAAAACGTCCATTCTCGGCGATGACTCTCTCTATACAGTCTGCCATTTTATACTCCGAAAGCGTCGGCCAGAAGTTCCATGGTGTGAACGCAGTGTACTGTTTCATCCTGCTTGCCCAGGGCTCCACCGATCATCATCATACAGCCGGGACAGTCCACTGCCACCGTTTTCACACCGGTGTTGCGGATGTTTTCCACCTTGTCCGCAGTAATCTGCTTCGAGATCTGCGGATGGGTAAGGAAGGAATAGGTACCACCGAATCCGCAGCAGCGGTCAGAGTTCGCCATTTCTTTTACTGTATAGCCGGTGCTTTCGAGCAGTGCCCGCGGCTCCGCGAAAACACCACTGCCCCGTTTGAGATGGCAGGAATCATGGTAGGTTACAGCCTCGTCACCATGCAGATTCAACGCCTTCAGTTTTTCAGAAGCGTGCAGCACATTTTCCATAAAAGCGGAAGCGTCGAGGACTTTCGCACCAACAACCTTCGCCTTCTCCGCCCATTCCGGCTCATCCTCCAGCCGTTCAGCGAAGTCACGCCTTACGCCCATCGTACAGGTGGGACAAATGGAGAGGATGTAGTCCACATCCAGGTTGTAAAATGCCTTCACGCTCTGCCGCGCCAGATCTTTTCCAGTCTCAGTATCACCGGAATAAAGGGCCGGAATTCCGCAACAGTTCTGCCCCTGCGGGAAGACGACTTTCACCCCGAGACGGTTGAGCACTTTCACCATCTTCACCCCGACCTCGGGATAAACAAAGTCCCCGCCGCAGCCAACAAAGAAGCCGACTGTGCAGGTGGGATTTTCCACCTTCTGCTCAAGGGTCTTAAAGAGATCACGGAAGGATCTGGGAGCAATGGCAGGTAAATCCCGCCAGCCAGTGATATCCTTCTCCATGAAATGCATCGGCAGGTGACGGATAACCCGACGCTCAGAGGGGGAACTCCCCTTCTGCGTTACCGGTCCCTGCAGCTTGGAAGCCGCCTTGATCATGGTGTGGAAGAGGTTGCGATTCTTCATGACGGCCCTGAAGGCAACATTTTTGACCGTGCCCATGCCGTATTTCTCAGTCACCTCGTGACGCAGTTTGAGGATAATTTCCTCAAGGTCGATATTCACCGGACAGACCGCAGAACAGGACCGGCAGCCGATACAGGCGCGAACCAGGGGTTCAGCTTTCTCCAGTCCTTCGTAAAATGCGGTGAGGATGACACCGATGGCGGAGATATAGATGGATCCGAAAACATGGCCACCTACGGTCTGGTAGACAGGACAGACATTGGCACAGGCACCGCATTGAATACACCTCAGTGCATCACCGCAGGCTGAAGACTGGTACAATGTTTCCCGGCCTCCGTCTATCAGGATGATGTGCTGTTCCTTCTTTTCCCCTTCACTGGGCACCGCACCTTTTATCCATGTAACATAGGAGGTGAGCAGCTGA
>JBFHIO010000058.1:0-8055 GCA_041596435.1 Desulforhopalus sp.
GACACACACCCAGCAGACGATCTCGAACGCTTTATCCAGCGTGCGAAGAGCCACAGCTTTACCATCTCCGCCATGGCCTTCATGGACGCCTGGAGCCTCAACCTCGAACGCCTGCGTGGCTGCTGCATCCATATTGCTCAACCCGACGGCCGTCTGCTCCCGTTCTGTGCGGCCAATCTCACCTCAATCTCCGGCCAGAGCCTGTACGGGAGAAGGCAGTGAAACGCACCACCATTGACACTCTCACCGCCCGCCAGACAGCCCTCGGCGAGTCCATCAGCCGGGAAAGGCTCGATGTGTGGCAGCTTGACCGGCTCAATGCCACCCTGCGCCATGTCACCGCCAGTCCCTTCTACCGTCGACATCTCGCGGGCATCGCGCCCCTGAACTCCCTCGCCGATCTTCCCCGTCTCCCCTTCCTCACCGCCAGCGACCTGCGCCGCGAAGGGCTGAATCTGCAATGCCTCTCCCAGAGTGAGATTGCCCGAATCATCACCTTGAACACCAGTGGCAGCACCGGGGCGGCCAAACGTATTGCCTTCACTGCGGGGGAACTGGAAGCAACCCGAGAATTTTTCCGCGAGGGAATGGAAAACCTGCTGCGCCCGGAGGAGCGGGTCCTTGTCCTGCTTCCCGCCGACCGCCCGGACAGTACAGGTGACCTGCTGCGAAACTGCCTGCCGGAAAAAGGTCATCCGACCTTTATTCACTGGCCGCCCGGCACTCCGCAACAACTTGTCGCCGCTGTTGAGACACACGGCGCCAACTGCGTTATCGGCCTGCCACAGCACCTTCTCTCCCTTGCTGAAGCGCTGGGGAAAAGACATTCAGTGCACACCGTCTTGCTGAACTCCGACTACGCACCGCCCGCCCTGCGCCAACGCATCGAAGCACGTGGCATCACCACCTTTCTCCATTACGGCGCCACCGAAACCGGACTCGGTGGCGGCGTGGAGTGCGACCACCATCACGGCTGCCACCTGCGCGAGGCGGACATCCTCCTGGAAATCATCGACCCGCAGACCGGAATCCCCCTCACCGAGGGTGAAACCGGCGAGATTGTCCTCACGACTCTGCGGCGCCGCGCCATGCCCCTGATTCGCTACCGTACCGGCGACTCCGGCGCCCTCAATCGTCAGCCCTGCCCCTGCGGCGGCATCACCACCCGTCTGCTCGACATCCATCGTCACCAGGGCTGCGACACACCTCAGGGCTTCCTCACCAGCCGCCAGCTCGATGATCTGTTCTTTGCCCTGCCCGGACTCCTCGACTACCGCGCCGCCCTTGCTCCAGAGGGGCTGCACCTTGAATATCTTGCCTCCGAAGAGATCTCTCCGTCACACTTTAACCCCCCGGCAGGAATTCCCCTCGCCAGTGCGAAACGGGTGTCTGGCTGGACACAAAAGCATACCTTCAAACGGATTCTACGCGATCTCCGCTGACTCTTTTCAGGAAAGTATGGCAAAATTTTTCCTCTGCGTTTACAACCACAATGATCCCTTATAAACAGCCTGCACACTTAATAATATAGAGGTAATTCATGCGAAATATTCTTAACCCTCTCCTCGACATCCTCCGCCGGGGGGACTCCGCCATCTTTGGCACCATTGTTGAACAGCACGGTTCGGCACCCCGTGGCTCCGGTGCAAAAATGCTTGTCACCGCAGACGGGACCCTGTATGGAACCATCGGCGGCGGGCCGGTCGAAGGCGGCAGCCAGCACAAAGCAGCCACCATGTTTAAAGAGAACAGTGACTTTCTCCTTCTGCCCTATAATCTCGACAACGAGACCGCAGCCAATGCCGGCATGGTCTGCGGTGGCGCGGTGAAAGTTCTGCTGCGGCGAATCACACCGGAACACCTGCCGCTTTTTGAAGAAATCAAAGCCGCCTATGCCAGCCGCAGACGTCCCGTACTGGTGATTTCATTGCCCGCCGATGGCATCCCGCAACTTACCCTGCTCAACAACGGCACCTTCATCGGCGCAGAGCTGGATGAGGATACCGCCGCAGAGGTGCTGCACAAAACACAGAAATGCCGGACCCCTTACACCCTTGGTGCGACCTCCGGCCTCTTCTATGTAGAACCTCAGGTCGATACCGGGACCCTCTGGCTGGTGGGGGCAGGACACGTCAGCCTCGCCACGGCAAAAGCTGCCGCTTTCGTTGATTTCACCGTGCGGGTAATGGATGACCGTGCCGAATTCGCCAACAGCTCGCGCTTCCCCGAGGCCGAAGTACAGGTGGTGAAGGATTTCTCAAGCTGCTTCCCTTCCCTCGGCCCGGATGACTACGTCGTCATTGTCACACGGGGACACTCCCACGACCGCGAAGTGCTGGAACAGGCCCTGGCAAACTCTCCAGGGTATATCGGCATGATCGGCAGTCGTAAAAAACGCGAAACCACATACAGCCTGCTGAAGGAAAAAGGTGTCACTGAGGAGCAGCTCGCCGCAGTTCACTGCCCGGTCGGGCTCCCCATCGGCGCCGACACTCCGGAAGAGATTGCAATCTGCATCGTCGGCGAGCTTATCCGACATCGCGCCGGTCTTGAAAGATGAAGAGCGGTGCGATAATCCTTGCGGCAGGATTCTCATCCCGCATGGGCGACTTCAAGCCGCTGCTCCAGCTGGAAGGGAAAAGTCTGCTTGCCCATTGTGTTGATTCACTGACTGAAGCCGGAGTGGACCGGGTAGTTGTAGTTGCCGGCCATCGCGGTGATCAGATTCGCAAAGAAGCCAAAAAGCTGGGCGTACGCTGCGTAACGAATGTAAATTACGAAGAAGGAATGTTCTCCTCAGTACAGGTCGGCGTGGCAGATATGGAAGGACAGGATTCATTTTTCGTCCTGCCGGTAGATATTCCACTGATACGCCCCGCCACCATGAAAACTCTGCTCAAGGCTCATAAATCGAAAAAAGTGATCTACCCTGAATTTGCCGGAGAAAAGGGACATCCCCCCCTCATCACCGGAGAATTACGCAAAGAGATTCTCAACTCCGACGGCAGCGGCGGTCTGGCCGCAGTGCTGGAGAAATCGTCCAGCATCAGCGTGAAGGTGTGGGACCGCCATATCCTGCACGACGCCGACACCCCGGAGGCCTTTGCCAACCTGCAAAGGCGTGCGGCCCGCTATGATATCCTCACCCCGGAGGAAGCAGACATTCTTGCGGAAACAACCATGCCCTCCCGGCTCACAGCCCACTGCCGGCTTGTAGCAAAACTCTCTCTTGCCCTTGAAAAAGGGATGCGCCAGGGCAGTGGCGAGGGACTTGATCAGGAGTTACTCTACGGCTCCGCGCTGCTGCATGACATCTGCAAGGGACAGTCACATCACGCCATTGAGGGAGAAAAACTTCTGAATTCCCTCGGCCTGCAGCGCATGGCCGCAATAGTCAGAGTACACAGCCATATGGAACCACCGAAAAGTGGGATCCTGAGCGAAAAAGAAATTGTCTGCCTCGCCGACAAACTGGCACACGGCAGCAGCCGGGTTGCCCTGAAAGACAGGTATAAAGAAAAGTTGCACATATATAAAGGCGACAAGGAAGCATGCCGCTGGATCAGACGCCGCCTGCGCCAGGCCGAGCGACTGGCTGAGCTTTGGGAAAAGTCCGCCGAGGTAGAGATGGAAACCTGGCTGAAATCAGAGGAGTTACCATTATGAAGCAGAGGAAGATCTACCTTCTACGCCACGGCGCTATTGAAATACCGCAACCCAAACCATTTATTGGCCAGATGGAACTGCCCCTCACTGAAGAGGGTCATAAACAGATGAAGAAAAGCGGGGAGTGGTTGAAGGACAAAGAGATTCAATGCATCGTCACAAGTCCGATAGGTCGCTGCAGAGAAAGTGCAGAGATCGTGGCAAAAGAGACGGGTGACCAGCCGATTGAGGTCCTCCGTCAGTTTCAGGAGATCAACCTCGGCAAGTGGGAAGGAATGACGGTCGCTGATGTGCAGCGCTTCTTCCCTGGAGCCTACGAGGCACGGGGCCGCAATATTGATCAGTATCGCCCTGCTGGTGGAGAGAATTTTCAGGATCTGCAGGTACGGATTCATCCCGCCTTCGTCAACCTGACCCGCCAAAAAGAGGGAAATATCGCCATTATTGCCCATGCCGGCACGAACCGAGTCCTGCTCTCATGGCTCTTGCAGATGCCCATCAAGGGACTTTTCAACCTTGATCAGGCCTATGGCGGGGTGAATGTTATTCGTCAGAATGGTGAAAAATTTCATGTGGAGATGCTCAATTACGTTCCGCAGTAATTTTCCCCCATGAAAGGGAGCCTTGAAATCTATCCTGCAGTTTCTGAAAGCCCGGAGGTATCGTTACACGATACCCTTCGGGTTTTCTTTTTTTCCCTCTCCACAGACACACGTCTTTATTTCATTCTGGTAAACATACGGGGGAGACGCTTAACCCGGCCTCAGCGCGACTCACGCAGCCGGAAAACCTCAACCCTTGCGGGAGGGATATTAAACAGGATGGTACGGAAATGAAGGGAATCAAAAGCGGCGTGGAGTGGTCCCCGGCCATTCAGACGATAGGTAAACTGAATGAGAGGTGCATCGGCGGCAAGCATGGAGCTGATCTGGCTGATAATATTTTCCACAGCCACCCTGGGAAGTGAAAGCAGGGGCAGCCCGGAGACCACGGCATGAACCCGCGGTGAACCAGGAATCTGGCTGTAACAGAAAGCGGCATCACCCTGAATTACCTGTACCTTCGGGAAGCGTTTGCGCAACAGATCAGCAAGAGACGGGCTCTGTTCCACCACCACCAGCTGTTCCGGCGGCACACCCCGTTCAAGCAGTGCGAAAGTGATCCGCCCGGTACCACCCCCCAGCTCTACGACAACCCCGTCTACCGGCAGCGGTACCTCAGCCGCCATCATTCTCGACAACATTTTCGAGCTCGGCACACAGGCCCCAATGGTACGCGGGCTCCTCGCCAGTGCCCCCATGAACGCGGCACCGGATATCGCCGGTGCGATCATGCGAATGACAGTTGCCTCACCGGGACGACGGGCAAGAAGAGCAGCACGCATCCGCCGATGCAAACGATGGGGGGGAAGGGCCGCTCTTTTGTGGAATTGAAGTGGATTGGTCATGTAATTATAAGGAGTGGGGAACGGATTCCAACATTATGTCAGGTTCCCCAAAAAGGCAGCTTCAACCTACACCATTCCCGATCTCTTTTCCAAGAAACAATGGATAAATCTTCTTTCCCTCAAGGGAAATTCCATGGATGAAAAGTCAAAAGAAAAAACATGCAGGAAAACAGCCCCTCTGCTATTTTCTTCTGCGTCGGTCAACAGCACGGCGACGTTCATTCCCCGGCTGGCGACGATCTCCATCCCCTTCCCGCCGCTCTACCTCTTCCTTTTCTTCCTCGGGCGCTCCGCGCCAGCTCTTCTCCTTCCCGTTGAGGAGTCGTCTGATATTCTCATGGTGTTTGAGTATAATGAGCAGGGCTACCAGAAAAGCCGCACCAATCACCACCCGGGGTGCTCCAAGGATCCACAACCAGATCGGCAGCAACCCCGAAGCGAGAACCGAGCCAAGCGAAACGAAGCCGGAAACCAGCACTGCCACTAAAAAGACAGCAATACTGATGCCAACAGCCGGAGGCGATAACACGAGAAAGACACCGAGGCCGGTGGCCACCCCCTTACCTCCCTTAAAACCAAGGAAGCAGGAAAACATGTGTCCAAGAACCGACATCACTCCGGTGAGGGCAATAACCAACTCGCGATCCCCATATTCTTCGGGCAGAAGCAGAGAGGTAAGCAGCATCGGCAGACTGCCCTTAAGGACATCGCAGATCAGCGTCAACACACCAAACTTTACGCCCGCCACCCGGTTGACATTAGTGGCGCCGATATTTTTACTGCCCTTCAGACGAACATCCACCCCCGCCATCCGGCCGATCAACAACCCGAAAGGAATAGATCCAACAACATAGCCGACAACAAGCAGCAGCAGAGAAAGCAGTGAATACATGACAGAACTCCGGATTGAGGTTAAACCATAAACAAGGGAATTAAAAAAACTGTCTGAAAGGATTATTTCACAACAATTCCGGGGAATTGTCAACCAAACGACAGACTCGCTTCAGGGATCTTTTTATAGTATGCGCCGGGCACACCAGTATTTTGCATTCCAGTAACTGGAGCCATCCTCCTCTGGCTGCAGGGAAGAGATGGAGACACCGTTTGACGACGAGACGTGCATAAAACGGGAATTGCCAAGATACATCCCCACATGCCTGTTCTTCCAGCCGGTTCGAAAGAAAACCAGATCACCGGGCTGCAGCTCCTCCCGCCGGATTTTTTCCCCACAGCGGACCATTTCGACGACTGTTCGCGGCAGATTTACTCCGAGTAGACGGCATGCAGCCTTTTGTATAAAGGCTGAGCAGTCCAGCCCGTGCCGACCATCCTCCCAGAGCCTCCAGGGGACCCCTTCCCAATTGTCATAAAATTGTGCCATCTGTTCCTCGAAGGATATTTCCTTCCCGGATGCATTCTGGCACTGATACATTTTTTTCTGTGGCGGCGCATAACACACCTTTTTTCCCGCACAACCGCTCAGGGTGAACGTAATCACCACAGCGAGCAGAATCGCCGTCCTTTCTCTTTGCGGATGGAACTTCATCAACATTATTTTCCTCTTCCTGCCGGGAGCAGAGTCCCTGCCGGGCCCTCTGTCACTCCCGCCACAAACATAAGCTCGCGCCCTGCTGCGCACCCCGACACATATCCCGCTCTGCTCACCCCTCCCCGCAGCGCCGTGGTGCGCAGACGCGGATAACACCACTGTACATACTCCGCCAGACAGTGGTCGGCGAGAACCACCAGCGCAGCCTCTTCAGGCGTCTCCTTTCCTGCATTTGACGCCGCCTGTCGTTGAAGTCTCATTTTATCAGAAAACCCCTGAACTACACCAACAAAATAACCTCCACGTTGAGAGCGTGACAAATGTCCGAGTGAAGCACGGTCGCGCTGCCACAGGCGCGTGACATGGTTTTCGATAAACCTCCAGCAATACTCCCCCACTTTAACATTCTCCGGGCGACCAAGGATATCGACCGCCATCGAGGGCCTGGCGGACGCCGCATCAAAACTGTGCAACAGGATAATTTCTACCGGAAAATTTTCCCGAATCATCGCCCCGAGAAAGCGCTGCCAGCGGGCTACGTTCCGGCGGTGCAGCAAAAGGCGGGTGCGTACATGGCGAACATCCTTCGCCCCCGGATCAAGGCGTTTGATGTGATATTTTACCGAAATTTCCCGTGCCCGGGCCAGCGCCAGCTCCGCCTCATGGGGATTGTCGGATCCGGCAAGAGCAAGCAACTTTTCGACCCGGCTGAAGATTCTGCTGAAGGTGCTGTCACTCCCCTTCCGCCACACTTCCGCCTCCTCCACAATGCATCGCAAATCCACCCTTGCCCGGCGATAAGCCCGCTCGACCCGCAGGAGTTCACAAGCCTCCTGAAAAGCCGCACCGTGACAGCCCCCCGCACTTTCCGACAACAGATCTGGCCGCTCACTGACCAGCTGGTGCGCCATTTCATGGCGGAGTACCTGCTCCACCACAGTCCACGGCCAGTCGAGCATCAACTCCTCACTGATGCTGAGGGTGCGGCTCTCCGCCTGCCAGGAGCCGTAACGTCCCCCGTCAGTAAGCGCAAAAACCGGCGCTTCCAGCTCCACGTCGCACTGATGGCAGGCGTTCGCCCAACTCTCCGCGAGGTAGAGACTGCGGAGCTCTTTGAGTCGATTTTCACGGGATTGGGATGGTTTCATGGATCAGTTTCTCCGTGGAGACCACATGGTTTTTGTAGGAAAATATAAGATAAGATGTCATACTGTCGGGTGATTCCTGACAACAGACTGCCTGCTCCCCTGAAATCTTTCACTCTTTTGAGAAGAAAACACACAGGGAGAAAAAACAACAACATATTGCTGACCATGAAAAAATTCACCCTTCTCTCACTGCTCCTCTTCTCTCTTACCGCCGGATGTGCAACCAGCCCCACTGGACGCAGTCA
>JBFHIO010000059.1:0-8029 GCA_041596435.1 Desulforhopalus sp.
GTGGCTTGAGCTGCTTTTGCTTCTGTCGCAGTGCGCTGCAGAATTTTGGCCAGGTATACGTCGTCAAACATAAAAATATCCAAAACAGGTTAAGAAAAGGCATCGAGAACTGCTTTTCAATGCACAAACGGCGGGCGAGAAAAATACGGGTGAAAAAAAACGACAAGAATATTGGCTTTTCCTGTACGGGAAGCCTTAAATTTTACTCTTTTTCGTTTACCGGAACCTGATCAAGCAGCATATCCATAGGCTCAATCAACTCGAAGCCCAGATTCATCAATTTACGTTTGACAGTTGCCACATTACAGGTCAGCAGATAGGGAAAAAGAGCCCGATGGTCTTCATCCCAGTACCGGGCCACCAAAATACTCCCGAGACCAATATTCTCCTCAGAGATTACATCCACCACCTTCTTCATCTGCCCCGGTTTCTCCTCCACCACCACGCAGAGCAACGTTCCCGGCTCTTCGATATTGAGCAGGTTGATAAAAGCCTTGAGAATATCGCGAATGGAGATAATTCCCAGCAGATGCCCCTCTTCATCCACCACCGGGAACGCACCGACCTTTTTATGATACATTATCAGCAGGGCATCCTGCAGGGTGTGCGCCACACTGATGGTTATCGGGTTATGGGTCATGATATCACCAATCACATGATCAGCAATCTCGTTACACACCTCTGGTTCTACTCCCTCCTCAAAAAGAAGAGAGGGCATGGCATCACGAATATCCCGGTCAGTGACAATACCAACCAGCCTGCCGTTTTCCACCACCGGCATGTGGCGAATCTGCTTTTCTATCATCACCCGGCGTGTCCCGAGAATCGTATCCTGCGGGCTGACCATAACCAGTTCTGTTACCATTTTATCTCTGACAAACACGTTCCACCTCCATACACAAAAAATCCATTCTCATTTCTCCAGCCCCGCAAGAATTCGCAGGTGCTTCTCTACGAGGGCAGGCAGTGTCTGCGGATTATACCCGCCCTCAAGAACCGAAATAACCCTCCCCCCCGTACAACACTCAGCCAGCTCAACCACCGTTCTCGACAAGAAATCAAACCCCTCTGCCGTTAACAGGATATCTGCCATCAGATCATCGGCATGAGCATCAAACCCCATGGCAACCAGGATGAACTCAGGTTGAAAAGCCTGCACCTTCGGCTTGATTCGAGTCTCCACTGCCGCACGATATTCCTTATCTCCACGCCCTGGCAGCACTGGAACATTGCAGGTAAAGCCCTCCCCCGCCCCCTTCCCTTCCTCAAAATCCCGCCCCGTCCCGGGCCAGGCAAAGGAAGGATGTTCGTGCAAAGAGCAGTAGAGCACGGAGGGATCTTCTTCAAAGATATGCTGAATGCCATTGCCATGGTGAACATCAAAATCAAGGATTGCCACTTTCTCCACACCATACTGTTGCTGCAGATAACGGGCGGCAATGGCAACATTGTTGAAATAACAGAAGCCCAACGATTTATCTCGTTCGGCGTGATGGCCCGGCGGCCGGAGCGCGCAGAAAACCCGGTCGACGCGGCCGGACATCACAGCGTCTACGGCCTCGAGAACCCCTCCGGCGGAGAGCAGCGCGGCATCATAGCTGTCACGGCAAATAACGTTGTCGGTGTGCTCAAAGTCCGGCAGCCCATAGAGGCAGGCGTCTTCGAATTTACGAATATAATGGATATTGTGTACAGCCTCAATCCAGCGCTGGCTCGCCGGCTGCGCTTCTATCGCTGCCAGCTGTGCAATCAGTCCGCTCTCTTTGAGCCGGGCATAGACTGCACGCAACCGACTCGGCGACTCGGGATGATGGTCACCGGTATCGTGAAGCAGGCAGCGTTCCTCACAGACAAGACCTGTTTTCCCTCTTTCATCCATAATTTCAGCCAAGATTTACAACCACTCGACCGCGCTGCCCCCCCTTCAGAATAAGGTCAATCTGGTCATCAAGTCCTTCAAGATTTACTTCGTGGCTCAGGCTTTCAAGGTCTTCCAGCTTCCACGGACCGGCCAGTCTTTCCCATACCTTAAGTCTCTGTTCCATGGGGCAGTTCTGGGAATCAATTCCCACAAGGGTCACCCCGCGGAGAATGAAAGGAAAAACATTAAGAGGAAGATCTGGAGAAGCGACATTTCCACAACAGGTAACAACGCCCCTCAGTGCAGAGGCCTTGATGGCAGCGGTGAGCATCTCTCCACCCACACAGTCAATCACCCCGGCCCAGCGAGTCTTCATCAGCGGCCGGTCACTGCCTGCGGTCACCTCTTCTCTCGTGCAGACGCTATGGGCACCCAGTCCGTGCAGATATTCCGCAGCCTCCGCCTTGCCTGTAACTGCCGTCACCCTATAGCCAAGCTTTGCGAGCAGTGCCACCGCCACGGAACCAACCCCGCCGGTAGCTCCAGTAACAAGGACTTCACTCTCTCCGGCTGCTTCCGGTGACAATCGTTCGTTGAGGGCATAGACTGACAATCCGGCGGTAAACCCGGCAGTTCCATAAATCATTGCCTCTTTGGCAGTAAGCCCTGCAGGCCTCGGAACAACCCAGCCAGAGGGGACACGCACGTATTCGGCAAACCCTCCGTCGGTATTCATACCAAGATCATAACTGGTCACCAGCACTCGGTCACCAGACTTGAAACGCTTATCACTGCTCTGCACGACTTCTCCGGCGCAGTCAATTCCTGGAGTATGCGGAAAAGCCCTCGTCACTCCGCGATTGCCGGTAGCGGAGAGTGCATCTTTATAATTAAGGGAGGACCAGGCGACCCGAATCAGGACGTCCCCATCGGGCAGCTCGCTGATATTACGTTCTTCGACAGCACGTACAAATTTACCACCCTCGCTTTCACGAACCACCAGTGCTTTAAAAGTATTGTCAGTCATATCTTCCTCCTTAAGAGTTATTCGGAGTATCCCACTCACCCCCGAGTCTATTAAAATATGTTACACGAGAGAAAAATTTACTTCATCCTTATTTTTTTCAATCCTCCGGGCTCTCCCGCCCTGATATTTCCCCTTTTTATTTCCTTAAAAAAGGCTCGCTTCAGCCGCTCGTACAGTACATTTTTCGATGTTCCAAAGAAGCAGAATTTCCACCCTTTTGCTTGACTTCTCTCCTTAGAAGATTAAATTCGACACACTTTGCGCAGAGATAAGCACCCGGGCATCTTGAGTAATCTTGTATTTCGTTCATATTCGAGAAACAGGAGGAAATTTACCGCAGGCATATAATTGATATTCCGAAGATAAATTTTTGACTGCAACGAAGAAGATGGGCGAAAGACTGTTTATTCGATGTTCCCATCAGTGTTTATTTAACTCTTTTTTTTTGCAGGAGACATCTATGTCTGAGGATAAGCGCCAGCAGTTGCTGGAAAAACGCCAGAAGATAGAACTTGGGGGTGGGCTCAAACGTATTGAGACCCAGCACGCCAAAGGAAAACTCACTGCCCGTGAACGGCTTTACCTTCTCTTCGATGAAGGAACCTTCGTTGAGATGGACGCCTTTGTCCGCGCCCGCCACAGCGACGGCCGTAAATATCAGGCAGAGTCTGTTGTTACCGGCTACGGCCAGATCCACGGTCGCATCGTCTATGCCCACAGCCAGGACTTTACTATCACCGGCGGTTCTCTCGGTGAGATGCATTCCGCCAAGATATGCTCAGCCATGGATGCCGCTGCCAAGATTGGGGCTCCCATCGTCGGCCTCAACGACTCTGGCGGGGCGCGGATTCAGGAAGCAGTAGACGCACTCAACGGCTACGGCAATATCTTCTACAAGCACGCTTCCTATTCCGGAGTAATTCCACAGATCACAGCCATTCTCGGACCATGTGCCGGAGGTGCAGTATACTCCCCGGCTCTCACCGACTTTATCTTCATGGTGGACGGCACCTCCCAGATGTTCATCACCGGGCCACAGGTTATCAAAACGGTCACCGGCGAAGAGATCAGTGCCGAAAACCTCGGCGGCGCCATGCTTCACAACAGCGTCAGCGGCAACGCCCATTTTTATATGCCAAACGAGCAGGAGTGCATTAACTCCATCCGGGAACTTCTTCAGTACCTGCCCCCCAACAACCTGGTACGGGCTCCGCGGTTTGAGGTAAGCGGTAATATCAACGCCCGAGTGGAAGCACTCAACGACATTGTCCCTTCCAACCCCAACAAAGCGTATGACATGATGGAGATCATCTATCAGCTGGTAGATGATCAGACATTCATCCCCTATATGGATTTCTACGCCTGCAACATCCTCACCGGATTTTGCCGCATCAACGGCGCCTCCGTGGGAATTGTTGCCAACCAGCCGAATGTCATGGCTGGTTGCCTTGACATGAACGCCTCCGACAAGGCGGCACGCTTTATCCGCACCTGCGACGCCTTTAATATTCCGCTGCTTACCCTCGTTGACGTTCCCGGCTTCCTGCCCGGCACCTCTCAGGAGCACAACGGAATTATCCGCCACGGGGCGAAAATACTCTATGCATTCTCTGAAGCGACGGTACCCAAGGTTTCCATCATCGTGCGCAAGGCGTACGGCGGAGCCTACATCGCCATGTGTTCCAAATCCCTCGGTGCCGATCTCGTTTTTGCATGGCCGTCGGCTGAGGTCGCAGTCATGGGCCCGGAAGGTGCAGTAAACATTGTGTACAAACACGAGATTGCCGAGGCTGAAGATAAAGAAGCCGCCCGGGCGAAACTGCTCTCTGAATATCGCACGAAATTCGGCTCCCCCTATCAGGCAGCTGAACGGGGCTATATTGACGATGTTATTGAGCCGGCAATTACCCGCCTGAGAATTATCGATGCCTTTAACATGCTTGAAGGCAAGAGCCAGCAGCATCCCCGGAAGAAACACTGCAATCTGCCACTGTAAGGAGAGAGCTCATGGATTTAAGCACACTGATGGAGATGTTCTCCGACCCGTCCAGGATAGATGCTCTCAGCGCAGGCAGCAAGCTGAATGCATCACTGATTACCACTGCACTGGGCATGGGTATCACCTTTACGGCCCTCGTCATCCTGCTCTTTGCCATCTCCCTGATGAACCGGGTACTGGTGAAAAAGCCGAAGGAAACAACCTCTGTCTCCACACAGATCACCGGCAGTGTTCCTGCTGATGAGGAGATGGATGAAGTGGTCGCCGCCATCGCTGCGGCCATTGACCTTTACATCCGTCCAGGCCACAACAAAGTGATTATTCGCAACATCCGCAGGGTAAAGGACTTTCACCCGCGCTGGTCTCAGGCTGGCCTTATTGACCAGCTTGACCGCCGCCTGTAACCCGCCACTGAAACAGAATATTCCCCCTACATTTAGAAAATACAGCTCCAGGAAAAAAACAATGAGAACTTTCAGCGTCAAGGTAAACGGTAAAGAGTATGAAGTAGAGATCGAAGAAACCGGCAATTTCCCCGGTGCAATGCCCGTCGCACCAGTACCCGCAGCTTCCCCGCGTCAGGCGGCACAACCCGCTGTTGCCCCCAGACCGACGGCAGCATCCGCCATGGTCAACAACTCCGCTGATGGCCGTATCGTCGCACCAATGCCGGGAACCGTCCTCAGCATAAACTGTGAAAATGGCCAGGCCGTAAAAAAAGGAGATGTCCTGCTGGTACTCGAAGCCATGAAAATGGAAAATGAGATTCAAGCACCCGCCGACGGGAAGGTTGCCGAAGTAAAAGTAGCGAAAGGGCAATCCGTCGATGCTGGAGAAATTTTAGTTCAGCTCACCGCTTGACAGAGAGGTGAAATCATGCTGGAAATATTAAAGAGCTTTTTACTGGATACAGGTATTGCCGGACTCAGTTACGGCTCGGTGATAATGATCGCCATTGCCTGTCTCCTCTTCTATCTCGCCATCGTCAAAAAATTCGAGCCACTGCTTCTGGTGCCCATTGCTTTCGGCGTCCTGCTCACCAACCTTCCCGGGGCCAATCTGATGGCCGAGCCGGTAATGCATATTAAAGAGGTGATCCAGGGGGGAATAACAACTCACGTTATTGAGACAAAGGAACCTGGAGGGCTCCTCTGGTATCTCTTCCAGGGAGACCACCTCGGAATCTTCCCGCCAATCATCTTCATGGGCGTCGGAGCAATGACCGACTTTGGCCCGCTGATCGCCAATCCGAAATCACTGCTGCTTGGCGCCGCAGCCCAGTTCGGCATCTTTATTACCTTTATCGGTGCCATTGCGTCCGGGCTCTTCACTGCACAACAGGCAGCATCGATCGGTATTATCGGTGGCGCTGACGGTCCAACGGCCATCTTCCTCAGCTCCCGTCTGGCTCCAGAAATGCTCGGCCCCATCGCCATTGCAGCCTACAGTTATATGGCACTGGTACCGATTATTCAGCCGCCCATCATGCGTCTGCTGACCACGAAGAAGGAACGGGTCATCAAGATGAGTCAGTTGCGCGAGGTAAGCAAAAGAGAGAAGATTATCTTTCCCATCGTCGTCACCATTTTAGTGACCCTGATGGTTCCAGCTTCTGCTTCCCTGATCGGGATGCTGATGCTCGGCAACCTCTTCCGTGAATGCGGCGTTACCGCCCGCCTTGAAGATACGGCGAAAAATGCACTGATTAATATCATCACCATCTTCCTTGGAACCACCGTCGGTGCCACTGCCACCGCAGAGAATTTCCTTATTCCTGAGACACTGGCAATCCTCTCTCTCGGCGTTGTCGCTTTTGCCATTGGGACCGCCTCAGGCGTGCTGCTCGCTAAAGCGATGAACAAATGGTTCAATATGAATATCAATCCGCTCATCGGCTCAGCCGGGGTATCCGCCGTTCCGATGGCGGCCCGCGTCTCTCAGGTGGAAGGCCAGAAAGCAGATCCAGGCAATTTTTTACTGATGCACGCCATGGGCCCCAACGTCGCCGGGGTCATCGGCTCCGCCGTTTCAGCAGGCGTTCTGCTCTCAATGTTCAGCAACTGATTCCCGCCATTTTCCGGGTCTCTCTTCAATAGAGAGGCCCGGCTCTTTATTCTTCTCCCACCCTCTCTTTACCATTTGTTTGTTTTGCTTGAAGATGTATATTCTTTCATGTATCATATTTGCTTGTGATTCAGACAGTATTTTCTTATGAGATATAATCGGCGTTCGCCGGCACCAGATTTCGACCTCTTTTACAGCCGTATTTTCGGCTTTCATGGAGGTGTGAACCCTGCACCTCCAGACCATCAATGACAGCAGTCACCTCAGGAGGAGATTCATGGAAATTCTCAAAATTGACCACCTTGGCATCGCAGTCCCCGGTATTGATGAAGGCAACAAGTTTTGGAGTGAGGTTCTTGGCCTGAAAATGGCAGGAAAGGAAACCGTTGAGAGCCAAAAAGTAACCACCGCCTTTCTCCCTGTCGGCCAAAGCGAGATTGAATTGCTTGAATCTACCGCTCCCGATGGTCCCATCGCCAAATTTATTGAAAAAAAAGGTGCAGGTTTTCAGCACGTTGCTTTTCAGGTTGCCGATATTAAGGCAGCTCTGGCAGAGCTGAAAGAAAAAGGTGTGAAGTTAATCGATGAAACTCCCCGTGGCGGCGCCGGTGGAGCTCAGATAGCCTTTCTACATCCAAAAGCTACTGGTGGAATTCTTGTTGAACTCTGCCAGCGTGACTGACGGGTCCCTTGAATAATTCAAAACTTTTTGAAAGATTCTCTCTGCTCTCCAGAAGAGCAGAGAATCAAAGTAACTTTCCGAAGTTGTAGATTTATTTGGCAGTATTGACAAAAGGGAAAACGGTTAAAAGCCGTTGCGGGCCCGCCGCTGTAATCGGGGACCGACACTGCAAGATGCCACTGATTTGGAACATTCAAATTGGGAAGGTGCGGTGGAGGGAGAATCCGAGAGCCAGAAAACCCTGTCTATACTGGTGTATTGTAATGTGCAGACGGCGTGGACTCCGAGCATACTTTTGAGAAACTCATCACTGTCTTTTGAGTGACGAATTACACAATTCAACATGTAAGGAGTGTAAAATGGCACAACATCCGAATTACCCCACATGGAAAGAAC
>JBFHIO010000060.1:0-8023 GCA_041596435.1 Desulforhopalus sp.
GCCATTGATATCATCGAAGAGATCTATCAGCATTTCGATGAAGAAAGCTCTGTCTCAACAGAAGAACTCGTGGAAAGCCTCCCCTGCAGCGAGTCCCTGAGCCGAAGAACGGTGGAAATGATGGTTGAAAGTGGTCTGCTTCACCCCTCCAGTACCGACGAGCGGTTGCTGCCCGCTGTTCCCCGCGAAAGATTTCATCGCGGGGAGGTTGTTGACCTCATTCTCGGCTCTACAGTCCCCAAAACCCCCGGCGGCCGCGAAAGCGAGCGCATTCTCACGGCGGCACGTCTCACCGCCGAAGAGAGTGGGGTTTCTGCCTGAGCGACAGCTGCCCCCCTGCTCAGGCCACCCGCAGGAATCTATTCCGACACCACCGCCTCTTCCTTTGCATCCTCACCCTGCTTCTTCTTTTTCAGCAGTTCCTTATTTTTCTCCTCTTTTGCCGCAGCAAGGGTTCTGCCCAGCAGTGAGGCGTATATAGGTTTGTTGCCAAGGAAAGAGGTTAATAACGCCGCGGAAGACGCTGCCAGCACGAGTGGCAGCATCAGCTCGTAGTTGGATGTCATCTCCGCGACCAGCAGTACTCCGGTAAGAGGGGCGCGCACGGCAGCAGAAAAAAAGCTGCCCATGCCCACAAGAGCAAAGATCTCCGGCCGCATGTTGAGGCCGGGGAAAAAATCCTGCATCACTGTCCCGAACACCATGCCAAAGGTAATACCAAGAAGAATCATCGGCGCAAAGATCCCTCCCGGAACCCCCGTTCCGTAGCAGATAATCCCCAGCAGCATCCGCACCACAAAAAGGATAAGGAGAGAGGTAATGGTATTATCTCCCGAAAATATCTGGTCAATAATTCCAAAATCCGCACCAACCATCTGCAGATTCTGGCTGCCGATCAGGACAACCATGCAGGCAAGCATGAAAGAGATGAAAAGCGGCGGCAGCTTGAGACGGCCGAAAAGGTCAAGAACAAAGAGCAGCAGGGCATTGAAAACCAGCCCGAGTACGCCAACACACAGCCCGAAAACCACGAAGATCCACATAGACTCAAAAGAGGGCATATCGTAGACCGTCATGGGAATAACAACCCGCGTATCGGTTATTATGCTGACCACAATGGTGGCAACCGCCGACCCCAGCATGACGCAGGAGAGTGACAGAAAGTTGAAACGAAAGTGCCCTTCCATCTCCTCAATAACAAACAGCATTCCCGCCAGCGGGGCATCAAAGGCGGCAGCCAGTCCAGCAGCAGCACCGGTAGAAACCAGCGGGTTGTTTTGCTGTTCCGGCTGACGGAAGATATCCTTCACCATCTTGCCGATATTGGCTCCGAGCTGCACGGTTGGTCCTTCGCGGCCAAGGAGCAGCCCCGGGCCGATGGTGAAAAGGGACGCGAAGAACTTTACCGGGATGACACGCTTCCAGCGGAACGGACGCAGGCCGTCCAGCCCGCCTTCAATCTCCTGAATACCGCTGCCGCCTGCCTCCTTCGCCAGCTTCCGCACCGCCATAAGACCAATAAATATGGAGATAGTGGAAATACCAATACCAGCAAAGAGCCCGTAGGAACCGAGGATGTTCGGGTTATTGAAAAAAACATCCCGCAGATCCCCCAGCTCAACAAGAAGAAGACGAAAGGCACCGCCAACCACCCCGGTCAGCGCGCCAATACCGATAGCAAGAAAAATCACCCATGCATTGGCGCTGTTTGTCTTGAAGGCTGTCCGGTGTCGAGCAAGAAGCGGAAGTCTGAGAGAAGTTAAAGCTGAAAATGGCAATTTCATAACAATAAACCTGGAAAATGATTGAAAGGACAAAGCCCTCCCTGCGGGAGGAGGGAACAGAGTACAACTTTTCACTTTCAGAAGCATGCAATAATAGAAAACCTGACGCATCATGGCGTTATTTCATGCCTGCAGCAGCAGAAAGGCTCTGGACAATAAAATGTCCAGAGCCTCTCTGCACTCTTTCTTTATCCTGCGGGAAAACTCTTTTTACTACGCTCAACGCATTTTCCCGGCAGGCGGAAGACCGGGGCTCACCCTCCGGTCTCCGGGGAATCGTCAGGGCGGCTGCCAGTCGCCCTGATAATTTTATCCGAGGCCCAGCCTTTCCCTGCCTCTTCCCTGTTATTGGTCTGGGCACACTGCAGCAGTGCAGCGAGGTTGTCGTTATGATCGCGGAAGGAGGAGATAAAAGTCTCTTCTCCCTTCTCCCGCCATATTTCATAGAGCTCATCACTCGCCTTGAGATCCTGGTGTTTGAACATCCGCAGCAGGCGAAAAGCTTCGTAGGAATGCATCCCGAGCAGCTTCAGGCAGTCCATGCCGAGATCAAGTGCCGAGTCACGGGTCTCTCGGCGGATAAGCGACACCCCGAGATCTTTCATTTCATAGACAACTCGCCAGTCGTCCACCGCAATAGCGATTTCAAGATTCGGGTAATGTTTCTGCGCCAGCTCCACCAGCTCTTTCGCCTTCTCGGCATTACTTATGGTGACAATCAGCATGCTGGCCTCTGCAGCACCGGCTGCTTCAAGAAGATCAAGCCGGGTCACATCACCGTAAAAGACTTCAAAGCCAAAGTTGCGCAGTGCCTCCACGCCAACAGGGTCGTGATCGAGAATAACAGGTTTGATCCCCACCGAAATCAGCAGACGCCCGAGGTCTGTGCCCAGGCGACCGAAACCGGCAATAATCACCCGCTGCCCCCGTGGCGAAAGAGCATCAGCGCCCTCCTTCGATTCTACCCTGCGCTCAACGAATTTTTCCCAGGCTGTCACCATCAGCGGGGCAAAGAACATCGTGATCACCACCGCAGTGAGCACCAGCTCGGCCACCAAAGGCGGTAACGCCCCACTCTGCACCGCAAAAGGCAGCAGAACAAAGGCAAAGGTTCCACCCTGGGCAGGAACGATGGAAAAATAGCCGCGTTCACTCGCCGGTAAACGAAAGAGAACAGCAATCAGATAGAGGATAACGAATTTGAACACCACGATCCCCGCCACCAGCAGACAGACCACCCACCACTGCTCCCAGAGCAGTTCAAAGTTAAGACTGGCTCCGATAGAGATGAAGAAAATGCCGAGCAGCAGCCCTTTGAAGGGCTCGATATTACTCTCCAGCTCGTGGCGATATTCACTCTCCGCCAGTACCACTCCGGCAAGAAAGGTCCCAAGAGGTGCAGGCAGACCGACCACCATCATCAGCAGCGAGCTGCCCACCACCAGTGCGAGGGAGGCAGCGGCGAAGAGTTCCCGCATTCCCGTCATGGCAATGGCGCGAAAAAGCGGCCTTGTAACGAAACGTCCCATCAGGAAAACAGCGGTGATGGCCAGCATGGTAAGGAAAAAACGAACCCCGCCGGAGAGGTGGCTGATATCAACGAGGCCACCATGCTGCACACTCGCATGGGTTCCGACAGGGGCAAGCAGCGGCAGCAGCGCCATAATCGGTACCACCGCAAGGTCATGGAAGAGTACCACCGAAAAGATTGACCGTCCGACTGAGCTGTCGTAGCGTCCCCGCTCCTTCAGCAGCTGCAGGACAATGGCCGTAGAAGAGAGCGAGAGGATCAGCCCGAGGACAAGCGCCTGCCGCCCCGGGAGAAACCAGACACTGACGAACACGATAAGCAGTGTCGTCACCAGCACCTGTCCACCACCGAGACCAAGAATGCTGTTGCGCATCTGCCAGAGTACAGCAGGCTTCATCTCAAGACCGATCAGAAAAAGCATCATGACCACACCAAACTCGGTGAAGTGCATCACGCTCTCAACATTATCAATCAACGACAGCCCGAAGGGGCCGATAATCACCCCTGCGGCAAGGTAACCAAGTACGGAGCCGATACCTATTTTCTTCGCCACCGGCACAGCGATCGCCGCAGCAACGAAAAAGACAAAAATCTGGAGTAAAAAGTGCTCCATCTCAGTCCTCCCCGCGCGATGCAGCCCACGCCTTCTCGTTCTGCCCCACGTTATTCTCCCCGCGGGCCTGCAGCAGTGCGGCGATCCGGGAGGTATGACGCCGATAGAGAAGCTGATACTCCGCCGTACTCTGCCCGCGATGGGCGTGATAGAGTTTCGGCAGAAAAGCCTCAGCCTGATGCCGGAAGAGGCGAGTCAGGCAATATGCCTCATAGCGGCGAAAGCCGAGGCGAACAAGCACCTCACGACCAAGTTCGACGGCACCGCCAAAGGTCTCTCGACGGAGGGCGGAAACGCCAATATCCATCATATCATAGACCGCACTCCGGTCGCTGGCACTGGCGGCGATTTTTAACTGCGGAAAATGCTCCCGGGCGAGGGCTATCAGCGCCCTTGCCTTCTCGGGGTCACGATCGGTGACCACCAGCAGTTCCGCCTCAGCAGCACCAGCAGCCTCAAGCAGCTCGAGTCGGCCGACATCTCCATAGTAAACTTCAAAGCCAAAGCGGCGCAGTGTGGCCACATGTCCGGCATCCGGCTCAACAATAACCGGGCGAATACCCGTAGAGAGAAGAAAACGCCCGACATCGGCACCAACCTTGCCGAAACCGGAGAGAATAACCCTCGCCCCCCTCTCTTTGATTGCGTCCGCTTCTCGCTGCTGCTCCTCGTTGCCACTGCGGCCGGTCAGCCGTTCCTGCAGCATAAAAAACAGGGGCGCGAGAAACATGGAGATGATAACCGCCGAAATGCACGGGGTGATAACTTTATCAGTCAGCACTCCGTTGCTGCGTGAAAATTCAAAAAGAACAAAGGCAAACTCTCCGCCCTGGCACAACGCGGCCGCAAGGTAACTGCGAACCTCTCTCGGGGTGTGGAAAAGAAAACCGACTCCATAAAGAATCAACCCTTTAACAAGCAGCAGTCCAACGACAAGAGCAGCAATCAACAACAAATGGTGGCCGATAAAGAGAAAGTCGAGACTGGCACCAACGGAGATGAAAAAGACACCAAGGAGTAATCCTTTAAACGGATCAATATCACTCTCAAGTTCATAGCGATATTCGTTGTCGGCGAGCACGAGCCCGGCAAGGAACGCTCCGAGTGCCGGACTGAGCCCCACCACCATCATCAACAGGGAGATCCCCACCACCATCGCCAGGGCCACAGCAATAAAGATCTCACGAACCCGCGTGGCTGCAATAATTCTAAAAATCGGCCGGGCGAGATATTTACCGATGACGGAAATAGATCCGATTGCCCCGAGGGTCGCCACGACGCGCCACATGGTCGGTAAAGAGGATATGTCCAGCAGGGCAGCCTCCCCGCTGCTGAAACGACCCGGCACCGAAGAGAGCGCAAGCAGCGGCAGGATGCTGAGAATCGGGATAACAGCGAGATCCTGAAACAGTAGAATGGAGAAGACGGCACGTCCGGAAGAGGTTTCCATGGTTCCTTTTTCCCTCATGGTCTGCAACACGATGGCGGTAGAGGAGAGCGAAACGGTGAGTCCCACGACGAGAGCCGTCTGCCACGGAACAAAGAACCAGCCTATCAGGCCGATAACAAGCGCCGTCCCGACCACCTGCATCCCCCCCATCCCAAGGATAGGAGTACGCATCCGCCAGAGCAGACTGGGTTTCAGCTCCAGTCCAATGAGAAAGAGCATCATTACCACACCGAATTCAGTGAAGTGCATCACGCTCTCTACATCCCCCATCAGTGACAGCCCAAAAGGTCCAATGACGACGCCAGCAAGGAGGTAACCAAGTACCGAGCTGAGACCACATTTTCGCGCCAGCGGCACCGCGATAATGGCGGCGGTACAGAAGAGCAAGAGCTGCAGGAGGAAATTATCCATTAAGCTCTCCCTTCAAAAGATCTCGATCAAGAGCGTTCGCCTCCGGCACCGGGCCGTCGGCAATTTGATATTTTTCAGCCAGCTGGAGAAGCTGGCTGCACTGCTGCAGCGCCTCAAGCAAACGACGATAGCGCTGCCCTTCACGGGCCAGCACCGCCCTGCTCTCGTAGTGAACTCCTGCGTCGACGAAGGGGGGCAGCCAGTGCATGCCGCAGAGCCGGGCAGTAGCCCTCTGCGGTGCAAGGTAACTGACCAGCGGCATGGAACTCTGCCCGCCCAGGGTGTAACTTTCGGCCTCACTGCCGGTAGTAATCGCCTGCATGAAATATTTCCCCCGTAAAGCATGCCCGTCATGGCCATAAGCCCAGCCATGCTCAAAGACAAGATCCGTCCACTCCTTGAGCAGCGAGGGAGTTGAGTACCAGTAAAGAGGATACTGCTGGATGATAATGTCATGAGCGAGCAGGAGTTCCTGCTCTTTTTTGACATCAATAAAAAAATCAGGGGAGAGATCATAAAGATCGCGGCAGGTGACTCCCTCCATCCCCTCCACCGCAGAATACAGTGCGGTATTGGCAACGGAACGCCCGAAGGCAGGATGAGCCAGGAGCAAAAGAATTTTGTTCATGTCGATCTCTATTTTGAAAGTATTTCGTAAATAAAACCAGTTGGTCTACAGCGGGGAAGTAACGGAAGAAGTTGCTCCCACTGCCCATATTCATAGTACTCCGGGATGAAGACAAGGAAAACGGCAAAGTGTAACCAGAACGGAGAAGGTGAAACGAGGCGGGATAACAGTCGGCTCAATGTCGCCGGCAGAGAACACCTTATAGCTGAAGCTCCCTGCCAACGACGTCGTTGAAAAAACTCATGGAAAGAAAATCAACAGATTCTAAACAGCGTTACATCGCATTTGGCATAATTACAGACACCATGGGCGGTAGAACCAAGGATATTACGCACACCTTTTTTGGAGTGCGTTCCGAGAATAATCAAATCGGCATTCCTCTTTTCCGCCTCCCGGCAAATTCTGGAATAAGGCTTACCGGTCTTGATAACACAGTCCTTCTGGGGAACTCCGACCGACTTGAGGATTTCATGTACCTTTGGAGCGACCTCTTTTTTTAACGCTTTTTGATAGTCTTTGGGCAGGATCGAGTACTGCAAGACGTGTATCACCAGAAGCTTACTGCCGTAGAGGGCTGCCAGTTTAGCGGCTTTAGCGAGAACTCCTTCCCCTTCCGGGGATGCTTCTATTGCGCAAAGAATAGTTTTATACATTTGTATTCCTCCTCCTTTAAGGGATTATAAAACAGCTTAAACATGATCTGTTTTCAGGGTAGACGATTCATTATGGAAAGTCAAAATTGAATTCAATTTTCGAGGGTGAAAAATAACGCTATCGCCAAGAGTTAACAATTTTTTTTGCACAGAAGAGAGAAACATTGTCATCCCGCAAAGATTCTGCCCCAAGAACTGGATATGATTATTTCTTCAACTTCCGAACCTGCCGTCTCCAGCTTTACTTTTCGAGAAGGGAAAATATCCCCTGCGAACAGATGCAATACAGTGTGGGCACTGCAGACGAAAAAGCGCCTTGAGGAATAACCCTCAAAGCGCTTATCTCCGAGGAGAATTTTTTGACGGTAACGCATAAGATGAGCGAAAGACTGGTTATTCGGTGTCCCCTTAAAGGATGGTGAAAATCTCATCCTCTGCAAAACGGACTTTCGGCGCTTTGGCATTAAAATCGTCCTCCGCCCGGTAACCAAAAGAAACAATCGCCAACGCAGTAAACCCTTTTTCACGCAAGCCAAATTCTTCATCCATGGCTCTACTGTCAATCCCCTCCATGGGAACAGCATCAATCCCCATGGCAGCCGCGCCGAGAAGAAGTGTTCCCATATTAAGATAGACCTGCTTCTCCATCCAGTGCTTCACATCCTTCAAATCAAAACGATGCATATTCACAAAATAGGTGCGGGCAGCATTGATCTGCGCTTTCACTTCTTCATTTGGCAGACGCCCACCCTTATCTTCCACGTCCAGCACGTGTTCCAGATATTTTTCATCAATATCTGTTTTCGCACAAAAAACAACGGCAAGAGACGCATCCTTCACTTTGGGCTCATTAAAGGAAGATGTTCCCTGTACCCCTTTGGCAATACGCGCCCGCCCCTCGTCAGTACTGGCAATGATAAAATGCCATGGCTGAGAATTCACACTGGAAGGGC
>JBFHIO010000061.1:0-7955 GCA_041596435.1 Desulforhopalus sp.
CCATCCTCGAGAGAAAGCCTTTCTTCATTTAAAACTTTTTGATGAATATCCCCAAGGCCGCGTTGTTCTATATATTCTTTCATAATAAAAAAAGCCGGGGTTTCTCCCGGCTTTATAGTTTAGAGTTCATAAGAGAAAGTGACTGAATTAAGAGTGATTTTCATGTTATTCCAGACACTTTCTGCAGAGTGTGTCAGTCGATAAAGAATTTCAACTTGTCACGCCTGCTGGAGTGACGCAGACGATTAAGCGCTTTCTTTTCGATCTGGCGGATACGTTCCCGCGAGACGTTGAACAGTTTGCCAATTTCTTCAAGTGTATATTCTGCCTTTTCGCCAATACCGAAACGAAGGCGGATGATTTTTTCCTCACGCTCAGAGAGTGTTTCAAGAATATCATTCACCCTGCCGGTGAGCTCCCGATTCTGTACCGCATCGTAGGGCGATTGCGACTCTTGATTCTCAAGAAAATCACCGAGGGTGGAATCATCGTCCCCCACGGGAGTCTCCAGAGAGATCGGTTCGCGGGAGGCCTCAAGGATGGAAAGGATTTTGTCCATCGGCAGACTGGTTGCCTTGGAAATCTCCAGAGGGGTCGGTTCACGCCCGAGTTCTTTATAGAGGGCATAAAATGCCTTAAAGAACTGGCTGCGCAGCTCAAGGAAATGCACAGGCAGGCGGATAGTCCGGGTCTTATCAAGAATTGCCCGGGTTATTGCCTGACGAATCCACCAGCTGGCATAGGTAGAGAATTTATTCCCCTTGGTATAATCAAAGCGAAATACAGCCCGCATCAAACCAAGATTTCCCTCTTGAATGAGGTCTGCAAGTGTCAGGCCCTGGTGCATATAGCGCTTGGCAATGGAGACTACGAGCCGGAGATTGGCGCGAATCATCGAGTCCTTGGCGACCTCAATACTGCGACTGTATGCTTCGATTTTCATCTGCAGCTCAAGGAGATCACGGATATCCGTATACTTGCGAGATGAGACAGTCACATTATAACGCATGAAGTTCAGCTGCTGCTTCTTCGGTTTCAATGTAGGATCACGTTTCTCCCACAGATCAATCCGCTCCCTGAGCACCCGCATTTCCTTAACGCCTGAGGTATCCTCACGGATAGAAGAGATAATGGCATCGAATCCCTGCCGAATGGCCTTGGAATACTTTGCTTCCTCCTCAGGAGTGAGCAATTCAAACTGCCCCATTTCGCGCAGATAGGTAGTGGTCGTCTCTTCGGCCTCATGAGCCTCATCGTCTGATGAGCTGACCTTGTCTGCCTGAGGGTTATCCTGTTTGGAATCACTGCCGTCCCACTCTTCTCCTGAAAGAGTGCGCTTTACACCGCTCTTCTCCACGGAGACAATCTCAATGGACTGTTCCGTTAAAAAATTAAAAACCGACTCAATCTCACCGGGGTCTTTGACTTCATCTGGAAGCAGCTCATTCAGCTCATCAAAGCTGATGCACCCTTCATCCTTTCCTGCTTTCAACAAATTTGCTTTGAGTTCCTTCAGCACAGAAAAGCTCCCTTTTAAGTTAAAAAAAACAAAACCTGACACCGCAGCATGACCGGCTCAGGAAAAAATAAATCGTTACGAATCAATAAGATACAACGTTTTTCTGCACAGCCGAATTGGGGAAAAATCGTTACTGCAAATTTCCCCTGCGGATCTCCCTCTATTGCTTCTTTTTTTCTCTTTCTGTAACACCATATTCATATTGCCACAATCGGGTTCAATTTATATCATACAAAGAGCCATGAGGAACTGACAGAGAGAACGTTATTTCCCTTCAACGTCCTGGATCTGCAGGATTTATTTTTTTTGCTCCAGTAATGAAAACAGCAGTGAAGAAGTGGTGGATTTTCTGAAATGGATCACAGTGCGAGTCCCGTTTTTGAAGAGATGAAACTTCTGCACAGACTAGAGGTTTTTGAAAAACAGCCACGGAATCGGTGCAGGGGTCTCCGTGACCGGGATGAATAAAAGCGGGGTCGTGCATCTCAATGCAGCCCCCACCTTCAACTGATTCTTTTCGAACAATATAGTATTACTCATCCTGGCATAAAAATCAACGGACGAAATTTAAAGATGAAGCAAATCGTTTTTCTGCCTTTTTTTGCTGCATCCGTCTTCCTGCAGAAAAATGACCTGCTCCGGGAGGAATCAATACAGCACAGAGAAACTTCATTATCCGAATGCACTGTGACATGGATATTATTATTTTTTCGATTATAATAATATGAGAAGGCCTTCGCATAACAGCATAATATCTGACTCGATAATCTCCACTGCCGAATGGATTCGACAAAAAAAGCATCTAGCTGCATAAATTTCGCAGTAAAAGAGGAAGTGAATCAATGAAACTCCAACGCATGAGCGGCATTCTCGCACACGTAACATCTCTGCCTTCACCCTTTGGCATCGGCGATGCAGGGAGTTCTGCCCTTAATTTTCTCAATTTTCTTGAGCAGAGTGAACAGAGTTGCTGGCAGATACTGCCAACGGTTCCAACCTGCGAACATTTCAATCACTCTCCTTATATGAGCAGCTCCGCCTTTGCAGGGAATCCTCTGCTTATAGCCCCTGAATCTCTCCGAGATGACGGCTTTATCTATGATGATGATCTCAATGACCACCCGTCCTTCTCTCCCTTCTTTGTCGAATTTGAGAAAGTACGCCAGTTCAAAGAGAAGCTTATCTCCATTGCGGCAGCCAATTTTCAGAGGGAAGACTCTCCGTGCAGAAAATATGCTGCCGATTTTGAACGCTTTACCAAAACGACAAAATGGCTTCGTGATTATGCCCTGTTTATGACAGCAAAAGAGGTCTTCAACCAGACAGCATGGAGTGAATGGCCGGTGGACATAGCCGGACGAAACAAAAAAGCCCTTGACGCCTTTGCGGCCGAATATCATGATCGTATCACCTATTACAGCGTAGAGCAGTTTCTCTTTTCCATGCAGTGGAAGCGGCTGAAAGAAAAAGCCGAAGAGAAAGGTATTCAGCTTTTTGGGGATGTCCCCATTTATGTCAGTTATGACAGCGTTGATGTCTGGGTCAATCCAAACATTTTCTTCCTTGATAAAAAGACGTTCAAACCCATCAGTGTTGCAGGCGTTCCTCCCGATTACTTCTCAAAGACCGGCCAGCGGTGGGGAAACCCTCTCTACGACTGGCAGAGCAAATCACCGGCCATTCGCAAAAAAATTTATGACTGGTGGGCTGCCCGCCTTGCCCATACTTTTGAAATGGTGCATCTCACTCGCATTGACCACTTCCGCGGTTTTGAATCATATTGGGCTGTGCCCGAGGATGCCGAAACTGCAGAAACCGGCGAGTGGCTGTCTGGCCCCGGGATCCGTTTCTTTGATGCCATGAAAAAACGGCTTGGCAATATAAATATTGTAGCGGAGGATCTTGGTATCATCACTTCGGAAGTGCAGGATCTCCGAGACAAAACCGGGTTTCCCGGCATGAAGGTATTACTGTTCGCCTTTGACGGCAACCCGGACAACGCCTTCCTCCCTCAAAACTACGACACCCCCAACTATGTTGTCTACACTGGAACTCATGACAACAGCACTGCAGTCGGCTGGTATTTTGAAGAAGATCGAACAGATGAGGAGCGGCGTCAGATGAAGTCCTATGTTAACGGCAGCCTCAATGACAACCACCAGATACACCAGGATCTGATTTATCTCGCACTCTCTTCCACAGCTTTTCTCTCCATAATTCCGTTGCAGGATGTACTCGGTTTCGGTAATGACTGCCGTATGAACACCCCTGGAACAACCGAAGGAAACTGGAAATGGCAGTGCTCCAATGAATACCTCTCCGGGGAAATAAGAACCTTCCTGCGTGAGGCCACCCTGCGCTTCAATCGCGGCCGTAAAACTCCAGAGACTTCACCTGCACAAGAAAAGTAATATATTACAAAAAAAATAGAGAATGGGCCCGGAAGAGCCCGATACAGGCAGTCCAAATCCTAAAACAGGAGAATAATCATGCCAGTGGTCAATTATCATCAATATTGTCAGATGTTGGATAACGCAAAGCAGAACAAGTTCGCCTATCCGGCAATTAACACCACTTCGAGTGAGACTATTAACGCAGCGCTGCTCGCCTTCAAAGAAGCAAAATCAGATGGCATTATTCAGGTTTCTACCGGTGGAGGCAAATTCGGCTCAGGTCTTGGTGTCGGCGATGCGGCAAAAGGTGCCATCGCCCTTGCAGACTATGCCCGTCAGATGGCGGAATACTATGATGTCAATATTGCTCTGCACACCGACCACTGCCATCCCAATGTTGTAGACAGTTTCCTCGTCCCCCTGCTGGCCGAATCAAAAAAACGTACAGCAGCAGGACGTCCGCCGGTTTTCTCCTCCCACATGTTCGACGGATCACCCATTCCGATGAAGGAGAATATTGCCCAGTCAAAAGAGATCTTTAAACAGTGCAGGGAGATGGACGTTATCCTTGAGATTGAAATCGGGGTTGTCGGTGGTGAAGAAGACGGCCATGACACCTCAAATGTTAAAAAAGAAAAACTCTACACCACGCCAGAAGATATGGTCTTTGCAGCGAAAGAACTCCTCCCCATCGGACGTTTTCTTCTCGCAGCGACCTTTGGTAATGTTCACGGCGTCTACAAACCTGGTAATGTTAAACTCAAGCCCGTCATTCTGAAAAATGGTCAGGACGCCATTGCAAAAGAGCTGGGTGAAGACAAGCGCCTTGACCTCGTCTTCCACGGTGGTTCTGGTTCTGATTTGAAAGACATTCGTGATGCTCTTGACTACGGTGTGATAAAAATGAATATCGACACCGATACCCAGTACGCCTATACGCGTCCCGTGGTAGACCACATGATGAAAAACTACGATGGTGTTCTCAAAATAGAGGGTGAAGTCGGGAACAAGAAGGTTTACGACCCGCGGTCATGGGGCACAAAAGGAGAACGCAATATGGCAGACCGTATCATCCGTGCCTGCGAAGACCTCCGTTCTACAGGAACCAGTCTTGGGAAAAATATCTGACAGGCAGTATGATTTCAACGTTGCCCGGTGAAGCTCTTGCACACTTCATAATTCATAGCTATATTGGTGAATTATTTGCATTGTTGCAGAAATAAGTCAACAAAATGTCAAAAAACAGAGGCGCTGTGGGCGCAAATATCAGATTCAGAAGGTTATTCCACAGATGGACAGGGGGGAAGCATTCCCCTCTCCTTTTGCATTCGTTATTATGATCTGTAACTGAAATCGGGCAGCCAGCTGCATCGAAAACGGAGAAGAATCCAGAGAGAAGGAGTTGCTGTGACTGACACCAGGAAAAAAGAAAAAACCTACGTAAAAGACGGGAACAAAGCGACGATTATCTGCCCAAAATGCAGGTCAAGCAGAACGGTTTCTGTTGAGGGTCTGCGCAACAAACAGCACAGTATTAAAGTGCGTTGCAGTTGTGGCTATGCCTTCGAACTTCAACTCGAATTTCGAAAGCATTTTCGCAAGGAGACCCATCTCCAGGGGGATTACAATTTTGGAACGGATGCCGGGGTTATCAGTGTTCTTGATCTTTCTGTCAGCGGAGCCTGTTTTGAGGTTCTGGGGCCCCACGACATTGAACCGGGGATGAAAGGTGAACTTGTTTTCACCCTTGATAACCGCAAGATGTCAATTCTCTACCGCAAGGTTATCATCCGCACCGTCAACGGCAGTCGCGTTGGTTGTGAATTCCTTGATACCAATCCTCCCTCCAGAGAACTCGGCTTTTATATGATGCCGAGCTGACCGGGCATTTTATTTGTCATAAGAACACGTCGCATATTCTTGTCTTTCGTTCATATTCCGGGCACAGAAGGGAATGTATCTCCGGTGTTACTGCTATTGGAATTCAGCACCTGCCTCCGAGGATACATTTTTGACTGTAATGAAGAATATGGGCGAGAAACCGGATATTCGATGTTCCCATAACACTGTGGCGGGACTGTAATTTACAGTCCCGCCGCTTTCCCACCGAGGTAACGTTCTGCCTCCAGAAGAAAACTCTTCAGCGTCTCTGGATGCTGTGCGCTCACCAGCAGCCCCTCTTTTGCAACTGTCATATCCAGCAGTTCCCTGTCCTCCACAAGATCAATCTTGTTAAAGAGCTTCAATACAGGAATTGAACCAAGGTCAAGCTGCTGCAGAATATCCTCCACTACCTGCATATGCTCCCTGTACAGGGAGTTGGAAACATCAACCACATGCACCAGCAGGTCAGCCTCCTGCAGTTCTTCCAGCGTTGCCATGAAAGCCTGCATTAAATCTGCGGGCAGATGGCGAATAAAACCCACGGTATCAGTGAGAATTACCTCCATTTCGGTCGGAAAACGCATTCGTCGACTGGTGGGGTCAAGAGTGGCAAAAAGCTGATCTTCCGCATAGATATCACTCTTTGTTAAAGTGTTAAGTAAAGTAGATTTCCCGGCGTTGGTATAGCCAACGAGTGAAAGTACTGGCAGGTCGCGCTTACGCCTCTGCCCCCGACGGCGATAACGCTCCTGACTCACCTTCTTGAGTTCACGGGCAAGACGGGCAAGACGGTCGTTAATGCGACGGCGATCAATCTCAAGTTTGGTTTCCCCCGGTCCCCTTGCACCAATTCCCCCCGTAAGACGGGAAAGAGCGTCATCCCTGCTCGACAGGCGAGGCAACATATATTTCAATTGCGCCATCTCCACCTGCAGTTTTCCTTCTCGACTGGTAGCACGCCGGGCAAAGATATCAAGGATAAGCTGGGTGCGGTCAATAACCCGCATATCTGTGAAGTCGGTAATTGAACGAATCTGGGAAGGGTTGAGTTCCTCATCAAAGATGAGCAGGTTGGCGTCAAGCTGAAGGGCGAGAATCATTATCTCAGCCAGCTTTCCCTTCCCGAGAATAAGGCGGGGATTGATCTTCCTGCGCCGTTGCAGGACCTGATCCAGCACCTCAACCTCTGCCGAACGCGCCAGTTCGGCCAGTTCAGTAAGCGATTCCTCCGCATGCAGCCGTGCCTCGGTGGAGACAGAAACGAGGATCGCGCGGTCTCCCCTGCTCTCCACCTTCCGAGACGCGCTCACACGACTGAATTCCCCCTCAAGGGCAGCGATCAGCTCCTCCGCTGAGTCTTTCTGCTGTGCCGGATGTACCGGTTTAAGAAAACTCCACCCCCTGCCCTCTTCAACTTCAGGCAGCAGATGAACGGTTTGCAGCAGACGGGGTAAACCGTCTTTTCCCACTTCAAGCATGGAGAGCAGATCAAGCCGGAGAAAGAGCAGGTCCATCAGGTCTTCTTCACTGATTGCTTCTCCACCGAGATGGGTATGTACAAGGCGCAGTCCGCGCAGGCGACCACCTGCTGCACGAATATTGCCCAGCGACGGAATGACTATCTGCGCATAGTCTCCAACAATCAGCATCTCCACCTTGCCGGAACGGTTGATCAACATCCCGAGCTGGCGGTTCAATTCAAAACTCAGCTCCGCCAGTGCCCTCGCCATCTCCGGACTTATAATCTGTTCGCGCCCGCTTTTTCTTCTGGCAAGCCGCTCCAGAGCTTTAATCTGGCTGGTCTTCAGCCCGTTAAGATTCCCTTCAATCACTAAATTATTCCCTTCCTGCAGTCCTTAAGGACTGCGTTGAAGATGTGTGGTTTTTCTACGCCACATTCTCACGAAAACACCGACATTGATGTACTTTTCATCTCTGAAAAATAACCCTGAATTGAGGCCAGACGCCCTTCAGCCATTTCAAGATTCTCAAAACGCACTCTGCAAAATAAAAACAGCAGATTACCCTCTAAAATTTTGGACATTAGGATAACGTCGACCGATACCGAATGCCCGGGGGCGAACCTTTAAACCAAGGGCCGCCTGTTTTCTCTTATACTCATTAATACGGATTCTGCGCAGGATATCTTCCACCATCCC
>JBFHIO010000062.1:0-7833 GCA_041596435.1 Desulforhopalus sp.
AGACCGCCGAGCACCCCGAGGACCGTCCCGGTCAGCCCGATGACCAGTCCCTGGAAGAAAAAGATCTTCATTATAGAACGTGAGGTTGCCCCCATTGATTTGAGAATGGCGATGTCGCGGCTCTTTTCCATCACGACCATCACGAGGGCGCTGACGATATTCAGCGCGGCGACGAGGATGATCAGCGCCACGGCGATGAACATGCCGATTTTTTCCAGCTTGAAGGCGGCGAAGAGGTTGTAGTTCATCTTCATCCAGTCTTTGGCTGCCCAGCCCGGGCCGAGTTTTTTGACAATATCTTCAGCAATACTGCCCGCGTTGTCGAGCTCGCTGTCTGCAACTTTCACTTCGATACCGTGGGCGACGTTGCCGAGGCCGAGGAAGTTCTGCACCTGGCCCATTTCCATATAGGCGATGGTGGAGTCATATTCATACATGCCGCTTTCAAAGATTCCCGAAACCTGGCAGGTCTTGATACGGGGAATAATACCCATCGGTGTCAGTGGGCCGGAAGGAGAGATCAGGCGCAGTTTTGCGCCTGTTTTTACCCGCAGGTCAGCGGCCAGGGCTTTGCCCAGAATGATGTTGGGTACCGCTGTATCAACCGGTTGATTGAGATCGGCGATGCTGCCCTCTTTCATCTGCGCCGGCAGCCCGATGACCCCCGCTGCAGTCTGCGGATCAAGTCCGCGCAGTACCACGCCGTTACCGCCTGAAGAGGAACTGAGCAGGGTCTGGGTGTAGAGATAGGGGGTGGCACCAACCACCTTGTCGGTGGAGAGCACCTGCTCCCGTACCAGTTCATAATTATCAAAAGGGCCGTGGTAACTCTGCACGATGATATGCGAATTGAGGCCGAGAATCTGGTCACGCAGCCCCCCGGTGAAACCGGCATAGACCGCGAGAACGATGATGAGGGCGATCACTCCCACTGTAATTCCCGCCACCGAGATGAAGGAAATCAGGGAGATGAAACCGTTCTTATGTTTGGCGCGCAGGTAGCGGCGGCTGATAAACCATTCATACATGGCAGATTGAGGGGGATACAGGGGGAATGCCCGCAGGGGCATGGTGCTGCGAAGAGGGGTTGTTTCGGGTTGATTCAACCCCGTCTCCGCAGTATGGAATTACTCCTGAACCTTGCTTTCCCGGCTCTCCGGCTTCAGATGCGGAAAGAGAATGACGTCGCGAATGGAGGGGGCGTCGGTGAGCAGCATGACCAGACGGTCAATACCAATTCCCTCTCCCGCAGCCGACGGCATGCCGTATTCAAGGGCGCGGATGTAGTCGTGGTCGAGTTCGGGATGAATCTCTTCGTCGTCTCCGCGGTTGTCGATCTGGGCCTGGAAGCGTTGCTCCTGATCTATCGGATCGTTTAACTCGGAGAAGGCGTTGGCAAGCTCACGCCCGGTAATAAAGAGCTCAAATCGGTCGGTTATCTCAGGATTCTTCTCATTACGGCGGGCCAGAGGGGATACCTCCGCCGGATAGGAAGTGATGAAGGTTGGTTCGATCAGCTTCTCTTCCACGAGGAGTTCAAACAGTTCGGTACGTGCCTTGCCGGGGCCGGCATTTTCGGCCAGCTGAATACCATGTTCAATGGCCAGAGCCTTCACTTTCTCATCGTCTTCAACGATGGCGCGATCCAGTCCGGCGACCTCTACCAGTGAGTCGAGCATGGTCATCCGCCGCCAGGGAGGGGCAAGGTTGACCGGTGTTCCCTGATACTCAATCTGCATGGTGCCGTTCACCTCGTTGCAGACCTCAGAAAGCATCTTTTCGGTCAGTGCGATCATATCTTCATAGGTGGCATAGGCCTGGTAAAACTCCAGCATGGTAAACTCGGGGTTGTGGCGGGTGGAGAGTCCCTCGTTACGGAAGTTACGATTGATCTCAAATACCCGCTCAAAGCCGCCGACCAGCAGACGTTTGAGGTAGAGTTCCGGCGCGACACGCAGATAAAGTGGTATGTCCAGTGCGTTGTGATACGTCTTGAAGGGTTTGGCTGTGGCACCGCCGGGAACGGCGTGCATCATCGGTGTCTCCACCTCCATGAAGCCTTCCCTGGTGAGATAATCGCGAACGAAACGAATAATCTGAATTCGCTTGCGGAACGTCTCCCGGCTCTTTTCGGTGACGATGAGGTCCACATAGCGCTGACGGTAGCGGGTCTCCACATCGGAGAGGCCGTGCCATTTGTCAGGCAGGGGGCGCAGCGACTTGGAAATTATGACAATCTTCTTCGCCTGCAGGGACAGCTGCCCAACTCTGGTGCGAAAGAGAATGCCCTCCACGCCGACAATATCGCCGATGTCCCACTTTTTGAAGGTCTCGTAGACTTCTTCGCCAACGATATCCCGCTTGATATAGCACTGAAACTGACCTGTACGATCGGTGACGGTGATAAAGGCAGCCTTGCCGAACTTGCGCATTGCCATGACGCGTCCGGCAATGGAGTAGATTTCACCGTTCTCGTCTTTCTGCTCCGGCTCAAGATGTTCACCTCTGGGAGGAAGATCACTGATCTTGTTTGCGGGCGTAAAGCCGTTGGAATAGAGTTTCACGCCGAGATCGGCGAGCGCTTCTGCTTTTTCCCGCCGTTGGGCGAGCGTTTGATTTTCTTCACTCATGGGAAACAATATAAGAAATATTTGACAGGGGGCAGTGAATGCTCCCCAAAAAAGCGGCGGTGATCCGTCGCGCGGATGGTGTGACCAAACCCCACAGAAATACTAGAAAACGTGGGAAAAGTCAACGGGATCGGGATTTTCCCGTATGCTTTCAACCCGGTCAGCCCAGTTGCCCGGTGTGCAGAAGCCAGCGCATCAGTGCAACCTGGGTGAAGGCGTGGCGCAGGGTGCCCTTTTTGATCATCGCGTACATTTCATCCAGTCCGACAAGACGTGTCTCAATGTCCTCCATGGGGTCCATCTGCGTCTCGGCCAGCTGCTCGGCATCTTGAACCAGGATGGTGAACAGATCGTTGTCCTGAATAGCAGAATTAGGGGAAGTGCGGCCAATAACCTCGGCATTTTTACCCACAAATCCGGTCTCCTCCTGCAGTTCACGGAGTGCTGCGGGCAGCGGCTCTTCGCCGTCCTCCACAATTCCACCGGGCAGTTCCCATTCCATGGCTTCAGTGCCGAAACGGAACTGCCGCACCAGTACGATCTCCTGCCGGGGGGTAAAGGCGAGTATATTGACCCACGGGGAAAGTTCAGAACGATAGTATGACTGAGTGATTCCGGTGCGCGGGCAGATTACTTTTGCAGTTGCTATCCGGAAAAAGGGAGATTCAAAGACGCGCTTTGTTTCTCCGATCTTCCAGCCGAATTTCTCTCGATATTTTTCGCTCATGTCTGTTCTCTTCCTGTTGAGTGTCGTAGAATTGATAAAACTGTAATATTTGTGGGGGCAAGCAGCCGTCACAAAGTTAAATTATTTTAAGAGGAAACTATTCTATGTCCAATCGTAAAAAATTACAGGCAATTTTTTTTGATTTTGATGGTGTGATTATTGACTCAACTACCGTGAAAACCGCTGCCTTTCGCACTCTCTTTGCTCCTTATCCGGAAATTCTCGACCGGGTGATCGAACACCATCTGCGCTATGGCGGCATCAGCCGTGTGGAAAAAATCCGCTGGGCCTACGCCGAACTGCTGGGCAGCCCCCTCAGTGAAGATGCTCTGGCGGTGGAGGCGAAACGCTACTCCGAGCTGGTCCTTGATGCGGTGGTGGGAGTGCCGTATGTTCCTGGAGCACTGGAATTTCTGCAGAATTCTCGACGTGAATATCCAGAAATCCTGCTCTTCGTTGTCTCCGGGACCCCCCAGCCAGAACTGCGCGAGGTCACCCGCCGCCGCAATCTCGACCAGTATTTTGTGGAAGTTCTCGGTTCCCCCACCCATAAACCCGAACTCGTGCGGCAACAACTCAAAAAACACAACCTGCAGAAGGAAAACTGTGTTTTTATCGGTGATGCTCTCACAGATTATGAAACCGCCCGCGCTACGGATCTCGGTTTTGTGGGTATTCAGCGGGTGAACAGGTTTCCGGAAGGCACCGTTACCCTGCCGGACTGCACGGGGCTGGCAGAGGTGTTGCTGTGAGGGTAAGGCGTTGAGTTCTGTAAAAAAAGGTCCTGCGGCTGCGGCCTTCCTTGAGCCCGCGGCAGTTTCTCTGCCGGTAATGGCCGAGCTGATTGAAAAGAAGAGCCGATTCCTCGCCCGGCTCTATCATATTAAGAGCAGGGAGGAGGCTGTGGCGCGTCTGGCGGAAGAGGCTGTGATGGAGAAAAGCGCGGGACATCACTGTTCCGCGTGGGTGGCAGGCGATCCGCAGCAGCCAAAGGCAATCCACTGCAGCGACGATGGTGAGCCATCGGGTACGGCGGGCAGACCGATGCTGGCCGTGCTGACTGGCGGTGGATACGGGAACGTGCTGGTGGTTGTAAGTCGCTGGTTCGGCGGGGTGAAACTCGGTACCGGCGGGCTGGTACGGGCCTATTCCGGAGTTACGAGGCAGGTGGTGGCTGCGGCAGAATTTATTGCCTTCGTGCCGCAGACCCGGCTGAAATTCTCTTTTGCCTATCCCTTCGAGCCGGAGGTGCGCCGTCTGGTGGAGTTGCACGGGGGGCGTGTGATCGGACAGGAGTATGACGCACAGGTTACCCTGACGACAGAGCTGGAGGCGGCGCGTGAGGAGGAGTTATGGCTGCGGCTGATGGAAACGACGGCGGGGGCGGTGCGGCTGGTGCAGATCTGACTATGAATATCACATGAGATTATATGCATGGAGCGATCCCGTCTGGCAGTACACTCCGTCTGAGATCTTTCTGTTTGAAGAAAGGCCATGATCTGTTACCTTTTTAAAAGGTCTTTGTAGTTTTCAGCACAACAGATGTTCAATGAAATTCATGTCTCATCCTGTTCTTAATAATATAAAAGAGGATCTTAATATGGGTAGATGTACAGTCGGATTGAAAATATTTCTGTTTAGTCTTGTGATGATAGGGACAGCCCTGCCTGCCTGCTCTTTTGCAGCGTTTAAAAGTGACGCAATAATTAACCAGAATGGCGGGATAAATAAAAAATTCACAGGTGATTATTCCGAAATGGTGAAACGGAAATTTATACGGGTTCTGGTCCCGTATAATCGTGCATTTTTCTTTTTTGATGGAGCCCGACCAAAAGGGATCTCTTATGAGACTGGGGTTCAGTTTGAAAAATTTATCAATACAAGAGAAAAAACCGGGACTCTAAAAATTAAAATTGTATATATCCCAACTCCTCGCGCGAAACTGTTGGAAAAGCTGGCAAGTGGCTATGGAGATATAGCTCTTGGGAATCTTACCATAACGGATGGCCGTAGAAAGATTGTCGATTTCAGTGTGCCCTTTGCAAAAAATGTCAATGAAATCGTTGTGACAGGGACTTCAGGTGCAACTCTGAAGAGTCCCGAGGATGTTTCAGGCATGGAAATTCATGTGAGAAAGTCCAGCAGCTATTATGAAAATTTAATACACCTCAATCAGGTGTTAAAAGCTTCAGGCAAAGAACCTGTAAAAATTATTGCAGCCGATGAGCACCTCGAAGACTCGGACCTTCTGGAGATGGTCAGTGTCGGGCTTATTCCAGCGGTAGTTGTTGATACCCATAAGGCGAAGCTCTGGAAAAAGGTGTTCCCTGGAATAAAGCTTCATACAAAGGCAAAAATTCATAGTGGTGATCAAATAGCCTGGGCGGTGAGAAAGAACAGTCCGGAGCTCAAGGGTGTTATAGCTGAATTTTCTAAAGGTTATAAAGCTGGTACTTTGACGGGAAATGTAATTATAAATCGATATCTCAAGAATACAAAATATATAACCAATGCTGCTGACAGTGCAGAGATGAAAAAATTTGATAAAGCTATTGATTACTTTAAAAAATATGGAGATAAATATGACTTTGACTATCTGATGCTTGCCGCGCTGGCATATCAGGAGTCAACACTGGATCAAAGCGTGCGCAGTGCCGTTGGAGCCGTTGGGGTTATGCAGATGATGCCGGCAACAGCTGGTGATAAAAATGTGAATATTACAAATATAGAAAAGATAGGACCTAATATTCATGCGGGTACAAAGTACCTTGAATTTATGGCAGACAGGTATTTCCCACCAGAAGGAGACCTTGATGTGCTGAACAGGGCTCTTTTTACTTTTGCTTCCTATAATGCAGGGCCGAACAGGGTGGCAAAACTCCGTGCTGAAGCAGAGGAAATGGGGCTGGACCCCAATATATGGTTTGATAATGTGGAAGTAGTTGCGGCAAAGAGAATAGGTCGAGAGACCGTGCAATACGTCAGCAACATAATGAAATATTACATTGCCTATAAAATGCTGCCTGATCGCTTTCATCAGGATGATGCGAAAAAGTAAGAGAGAAGATTTCTGTGTGTTCTGACGGGACTGTTCTTTTGATGGGAATTCCAGAAACCCTGGTTGTACGCCGCAATCCTAATTATTCATCACCATCAGCAGCATTCCTTCTGTGAAGCTCACGAGGCAGGAGTCTCTCTCAATGCGGTTGCTCACGCAGCGGCTTGAACCGAGCCGGAGGTTTATCTCATCAACGGAGTATTCAAAGCCGACAAGACTCAGCTCCTTCACCTCTCCGGCGAGGGGCAAAAAGGAAACCGTGGCGCCCGGTGTGCCATAAACGGTATGGCTGCCGGGGGTAAAAAGACGGACGAGGTTGTGGTCACCGTGGATAAAGATGTCGAGGTTGCGGTGGCCCCAGGCGGCGGGGAGGAGGATGGTGGCCAGTGTCATGTCGAGACGGCCGCCGAGGGCTGCAAGGAGGTGCACAGAAACCTTGTAGTTACGGTTTGACTTGTGCTTCTCCCGCATCTTGACGGCGTGGCGCAGGGCCAGCTCAAGGTCGGTGCTGTCTTTGTGGGTTGGGTGCTGATCTATCTCCACATGCTGCATTTCCAGTTTCTTGCGGAGTTTCTTCGGAGTGGAGTCCAGGTCGCCTACCAGCAGGTCAGGGATAATCCCGAGATTGTCGCAGTGAACGGCACCACCGTCGGCGCAGATAATAAAGTCGGCGTCGGAGGCGATGCGACGGGCTCTTGCGGCGTTTTTCAGCTTACCGTTTGCGAAGATGACGATTTTTTTTTCAGCCATGGTCTGTCGTTTTCTTTAAGGGTGCCGACCGCGTGACTGCGGCCTGGCAGGCATGGGAATTGGAGACGCAATGAGAACTGTTACACTGTCGTCTATATAGTCTCATGTCTTCGATTGCGCAAGCAGGACCAGCGAATTCTCAGGCACATCTATCTCTACAGCGCCTCCTTCAGAGGGTGGTGCGGGGGCAAGGGGCAGTTCAAAGGTCAGCGGAGCGTTAAGGCCGTCAATATTCTCCATCCGGAGCCGGTAATGCCCGCCGAGGCAGGTTCGGCTGCGCACGGTGCCCCTCACCCTGAGCCCTTTTCCCTCAGCGTTTTCTGCGAGTGTTGCTCCCTCCGGCCTCAGCAGCAGGGTCCGCTGGCCCTGAACCTCTTTACTCTTCATGCCAGTAAAACTCAGACGGCCGAGCGGGGAGGTAAATCCGTGACTATCAAGACGCCCCTCCACGAAATTAGCAAAGCCGAGAAAGGAGGCGACTTCCTGCTGTTGCGGGTCGCGGTACACAGCTTCAGGTGTGTCGAGGCGGGCGAGGCGGCCGTCGAGCAGAACCGCTACCCGGTCGGCCACAGAGAAGGCCTCCATCTGATCGTGGGTAACGAAGATGGCTGTCACCTCCAGCTGTTTGAGGATGGTGCGAATCTCCTCGGAGAGGTGGTCACGCAGGC
>JBFHIO010000063.1:0-7706 GCA_041596435.1 Desulforhopalus sp.
CCGGGTCGATCATTTTGATGCGCGGGGAGAAGAGGGTGCGCTGGCCTTCACCGGTATTCATGTGATTGAATCACAGGTGCTGGCGGAGATTGAGCCGGAGGGCTCCTCCTGTATCATTGAACGCTATCGCCAGTTGCTGCGGGACGGCGGAAATATTTCCTGCTACCGGGCTGATCTTGAAATGGCCCCGGGCGAAAAATTTTTCTGGACTGATATCGGCTCTCCGCAGGACTATCTCGAACTGCAGGGAGCACTGCTTACCGGTGTTGCACCGTGCTGGCCAGAGCTCCTTGAATCAGCAGAACATCCTGTCGTTTCTACGGCAGAGATTGAGCCGACGGCACGGCTTGAGGAGTGGAATGTGATTGGCGCGGCGAAGATTGGTGCCGGAGCACGGGTCTGTCGTTCGGTGATCTGGAGCGGGGTGGACGTTGCACCGGGAGCAGAGGTCTGCGACACTTTTCTCTCCGGCGTAGAGGAAGACGCGGCGCTGCTGAAAACGGCTGCCAGGCTGCTTGCCGAGAGCGGCCGGGAGAGCAATATGAAAAGAGTGAAGGTGCTCTCTCCAGACGGCTCAAACCGCCGCTTCTGGCGCCTGCCGAACTATATTGTTGTCGCCCCCGCAGGGCATGCCCCGGCAGAGATGCGTGAGGCGGAGGCGGTGTGGCGAATAGGGTCTCATCTCGCCGCCCGCCACTGTGCCGTGCCGCAGATTTTCGGCTATGATGCAGGGAGCGGTGTTCTGGTGATGGAGGATCTCGGCAGCGTCAGTCTCCACGACAGGGTGCGGGAGCTGCAGGCGGCAGGAGATCTCGGGGGGGTGAAGCGACTTTACGAAAAGGTGCTTGCGCAGCTCATTGCCCTGCAGATTGAAGGCGGAAAGGCGTTCGATTCCAGCTGGTGCCAGGATACTCCGCAATATGATGAGAATGTAATGGTGGTGCAGGAGTCCGGCTATTTTCTTCGTGCCTTCTGGGGGGCTCTGCTGCAGCGCGGGGCACCGGCTGGTATTGAAGAGGAGTTCCGAGCTCTGGCCACCCGGGCGGGTGAGGCTCCTGCGGATTATTTTCTTCATCGTGATTGCCAGTCCCGCAATATTATGCTTAAAGAGGGGGAACCACGTTTTATCGATTTTCAGGGGGGTCGCCGGGGTCCTCTGGGCTATGACCTTGCTTCTTTGCTGATGGACCCTTATGTTTCTCTTGCACCACAGTTGCAGGAGGAGTTGAAAGAGTCTTACTGCGCACTCCTCAGCAGGACTGTCCCTGAGGCCTGTGCTGACAGAGAACTTTTTCAGCGCCGCTATGAAGACCTTGCTTTGCAGCGTAACCTGCAGATTCTCGGGGCCTTTGCCTTCCTCTCGCAGCAGAAGTGCAAACCCTTCTTCGCCCGTTTCCTCAAACCTTCGGTTGCCATGTTGTGTCGGCGGCTGGAGAATCCGCAGTTTGCCACCCTTCCCCTGTTGCGGAAGATGGCAGCCGAGGCTGCGGCGCATTTCGCAATCTGAAATTCCCCTTTATCAAATCCTCAAGAGAGGAAAATACCATGGTAGATCAGAAACTTCCGATCGTCGCCCTTATCGGTCGACCCAATGTCGGAAAATCAACGTTGTTCAATCGTATTACCCGCTCACGCAAGGCGATCGTCGATCCCACGCCGGGCGTTACCCGCGACCGGCAGTATGAACGGGTCGTCTGGGAGGACAAAGGCTTTCTGCTGGTGGATACCGGCGGGATTGACGATAACCCGGAAGATGTGCTCGTTCACCACATCCGTGAACAGGCGATGGCAGCCATTGAGGAGGCAGATATCATTCTCTTCCTGATGGACGGACGCGAGGGCGTTACCCCTGCCGATCACGAAGTTGTTGATCTGCTCCGACGGACGAAGAAACCGGTCTTTCATATTATCAACAAGATCGATGGTCCGAAGAACGAGGTGTCAATGAATCCGTTCTACGAGCTTGGCGTCGAGCGGTTCTGGCCGTTGTCGGCAGAGCACACCTATGGCTTTCGCACCCTTATGGACGACCTCTGTGAAACCATCGACACTCCGAGTGAGGCGACCACTCTTCCTGAGGGTACGGTGAAGGTTGCTTTTTTTGGGCGGCCGAACGTGGGAAAATCCTCCATGGTAAACCTTATTCTCGGAGAGGAGCGCATGGTTGTCTCTGATGTCTCGGGTACCACCCGGGACAGCGTGGATACCGTCGTCAGCCACGGGAACTACAACTATCTCTTCATTGATACTGCGGGGATTCGCCGCAAGGGGAAAACGAAAGAGAAGCTGGAGAAGTTCAGTATCCTCAAAGCGCTCTCCGCCATGAGTCGCTGCGATGTGGCTGTGGTCATTCTTGATGCCGAGGAGGGAATCACCGAGCAGGACACCAAGGTGATCGGCTATGTGCTGGATGAAGGCAAGGCGCTCATCGTCCTGGTGAACAAGTGGGATCTGCTGGAGAAGGACAAAAAAAGGCAGAAAGAGGTGATGGAAGAGGTCGGCCGCGTGCTGCCCTATCTTGGTTTTGTGCCGATTCTCAACGTTTCCGCATTGACCGGCTATGGTATCAAGCGGATGTTTCCGATAATTGGTTCGGTTTATCGTCAGTACTGCGCCAGGTTCCCGACCTCGGTGCTGAACCGTCTGCTGCAGGATGCGGTAGAGCAGCATACGCCACCAATTTATAAAAACAAACGGCTCAAGTTCTACTACACCTCGCAGGTGGGAACCTGTCCACCGAAGTTTGTTATTATGAGCAACTCCTACAAAGGGGTGCATTTTTCCTACGAGCGTTATCTGGTAAACCGTTTTCGTGAAGGACTCGGACTTGATATGATTCCTATCAAGATCTTCTTCAAAGATAAATCAGAGCAGCGGGAGCGGAAGGATAAAAAACAATAGATTCCTCTGATGCTAAAAAAAAAGCGGTCTGCAGAAGTTACTCTGCAGACCGCTTTTTCAGGTTTTGATGGTGCTTAAAAGGTTACGCATTCTCCGGTGGCGGCCATCTTTTTCATCTCTTCACGCCAGTTTTCACCGCCAATCTTTTCCGCAAGCAGGACCGCGATATGCTGCGGATTTACACCCACGTCGCGGTTGCGTCCGAGTCCGGTGATACAGGAAGGACAATTGGTGGCGACGATCATATTCTCCTCCCGCTGTCCTGTCTCCTCAAGTTTATCCAGTTCAATTTCAAACTGTTCTCTCTTGCGCAGGCGCATGGCGCTCGCAATATCCGGGCGGGAGAGAGACATCGTTCCCGCTTCCGAGCAGCAGTTTGCCACCGGCCGCACATCGTTGTAGATGCGTTTGAGGAAGGGTACGGCTTCTCCTTTAAAAGAGTCGTGACAGGGAGTGTGGTAGAGAATTGCACGTTGTTCTTTGTCTGTGAAATCCCAGCCATTTTCCAGCACATAGGCGGAGATATCGGAGAGGGAACATTCGAAGATGGTTTCAATGGCGCTCTCGTTCAGTGCTTCTCTGCAGGTGCCGCAGCTGACCAGTACCGCAGCAAACTCGATATGGCCGAGCATGTCATGGATCTGGGTGAGGATAATGCTGTTGCGCAGGGCGACCTCTTCGGCCATTTTCTTCTTGGCATTTACCTTCAGAGGGAAGCCGCAGCAGAGATTCGGCGGTGGCATCACAACCCGTACGCCGTGTTTGAGCAGCAGGTAGATTGAGGCCTTGCCGATGTCGGAGAAGAGCCGTTCCGAGCCGCATCCCGGAAAATAGAAGACAGTGCTTTTCGTCTTGCCTTCCGGTGTGAGCAGCAGTGTCTCGTGGTCCGAGCAGGGCGGCAGAACTGAGGAAAGAGTATGCGCCGTGGGAGAGGTCATTGGCGCGTTTAAGAGCTGCAGTGGTTTCCACTGCTTCTTCTTGATTGATTCCGGAGCTTTCGCGAAGACTTTTACCGCCGCCTGCTGGGTGGCGCTGCCGAGCTGCAGCACCGTTTTACGGAAAACACTGTTCACCGTGCGGTTGCGGGTTTTCAAAAAGTTAAGAGAGAGCTTTGTCTGCAGCGGGGTGTGCTTGTAACCCATTTCGGCGAGAATTTCCCGCTCCAGTATTGAGACCCGCGCGGTGTCGATATCTACCGGGCAGGGCGGCAGGCACTTGCCACACATGGTGCAGTGGTCGGCTACTTCCTCAAGGTTGGCAAGCTGCCGGAACTTGGGCAGATGAGAGCGCTGTATGTCGTAGAGCAGTGCTTCAATGAGCGAGTCGATGACGAGGTTTTTATTGCGTGGGTGGAAGAAGAGATTGCTTCCTGGATGATAGACGCAGCAGTCCGGCATGCATTTCCCGCAGCGAATGCAGCTGGCAATGGCGCTGGAGAGCTCGGCGAGCGAGCTGTGCTGCAGAATCCGTGCTTCCAGTTTCAACAGGTTGAAGGAGTTGGTGAAGACTTTGTCGAGAATGGCCGGGTCTCGCAGCATGCCGGGGTTCATCATGCCGTGGGGGTCCACCTCGTTGCGATATTCATTAAGGGCCTGCACCCGTTCCGGCTCAAGAAACTTTATCTTGGTGATGCCGATGCCGTGTTCGCCGCTGACCGCACCGCCGAGTTCAACCGCTTTGAGCATGATCGTTTCCGCAGTAGCGGAAGCGCGTTGCATCATCTCCTGGTCATTGGAAAAGACCGGAATATTGACGTGGTTATTACCGTCACCGGCGTGCATGTGGGTGGCGATAATTATGCGTTTCTCACGCACCGAATCGTATGCATCACTGATGCGGGAGCTTACCCTGCTGTAACCCTGGAAAAGCTCCATCAAGGCGCTCATCAAATCCTTGATAGGTGTCTGCGAGGGGCTGGATTCGGACACCTCAAGGGCATCAATGGCGGCTTGACAAAGCTCCTCGGCGGCGGGAATCTTTGCCTCAATCCAGTCTGGATCCTCGAGTGGTTCAGCGGTGTGCAGGTACTTCATGATGCTGAGAATGGCCTGCGTTTTGTTCCAGTGGTCTTCTTTGATATTGGTGGCATCAAGAAAACGGGTGAATTCCGCAAGGGCCGGCAGAGGCAGCACAATATCCTCGTTGAGCTTGAAGGCGTTCGTTCGTTTGGAGATAGCTCCGAGTCGTTTTCGATCACGCCAGAAACGTTCGCTTTCGTCGGCATCCTGGGCGATAAAAACTTCCGTGTTCGGGTAGGGATCGAGGAGCTTTTTCAGACGGTCACGGCCGTGTTGGGCCTGCGCCGTGTTGTGGCCGACAAGGTCTATTAACAGGACCGCTTTGGGGCGTTCACTGCGGGCGGATTTGTACTTGTAATTAATCGCCTTGATGTATTCGGCATCGAAGTGTTCAAGGGCGATGAGTGCCTCTTCGGTGCTGTTTTTGAATTCATCGGAGATTTGCACAATTACCCGGCTCGCTTCATCCATATCCTTCCCGTAGAACTCAAGGCAGAATGTTATTTTCTTTTCCCATGCGGGATAGAGGACAAATTCGGCAGAGGTAATGACACCGTCGCAACCCTCTTTCTGGAAGCCGGGCAGGCCGCCAAGGGCCTTGTTGGTGATGTCTTTGCCCAGCCCCTTTTTGCGTATTTTCGAACCCTGGAGGGATATCTCTTTTAAGAGGGTACCTTCCGCGTCGCGCACCTCGTATTCCACGGTGTCTTCAGGGTGAATCTTGCGCATTGGATGGTTTTTGCGAGCCACCCGGAGCAGGCCTGTGCCGGGCATGGCGATGGTCCACGCAAGGGCGTTGTCAATGGCGGTTCCCCAGAGAACGGCAGTTTTCCCGCCGGCATTTTCGGCGACATTGCCGCCGATGGTGCAGGCCCAGTTGGAGGTCGGGTCGGTGGCGAACACCAGCCCCGCCTTTGTCGCCTCGGCCATTGCCTTTGAGGTGACGACACCGGCTTCAAGCTTAATGGTGGATACGGTGGCACCTTCACCGAGGTGAGGGAAGGGCGTCTGGGCAATGGGGTGGATGCGGGTCAGTTTTTCGGTATTGATAATGACACAGCTTTTTGTCAGCGGAACGGCTCCTCCGGTCAGTCCGGTGCCGCCGCCCCGTGGAATTACGCCGAGGCCGAGTTTTGCTGCTGCAGCCATCAATGGCGGGACCTGATCCTCAGAGGAAGGGCGGAGAACGGCGAGAGGCAGGTAGAGCCGCCAGTCGGTGGCGTCGGTAACGTGGCTGATGAGAGTAAAGGGGTCAAAGCGGACATTTTCTTTACCAATAACTGCGCCGAAATGCCGATTCATTTTACTTCTCAGTTCCGGGGCGCTTTTCAGCTCCTGGCGCATTTCTTTGAGGCGCTGACGGCAGATGGCAAGCAGTTCAAAAACCTGCTGCCCCCGGTTGGCCCCGTCTTTATAATTTTTTGTCCACTTCTCAATGAGATTGAGGTCCTCCTTCGCTGTTTCGAAAAAGGTCCGACGACGAAGACGGGAGTCGAGCAGTTCCTGGAAAAGAAAGGGGTTGCGGCGAAGGATAAAAAGGTCGCCGATGATCCGCATCACGAGGCGTGCAGAACGCCCGGTAATGCGCTGGCTGTAGAGCTCTTCAAGACATCTCCAGCCCTCTTTGCCGAGGATAAACTCGACAATTTGTTTGTCATTCGCGGAGGTGAAGTTGTAGGCGACTTCGCGATCAAACAGCGGCTCGGCGACGGGGGGGAGAATTGTCTGCTTTTCTGTATCCTGTGTTTTTTGACTGGTGGTTTGTGTTTTCATGACAAATATCGAATAGAGTTTAAGAATAATTATAATTGAAGCAGAACCAAACAAACTACCATTCCTGGTGAGAAATGCCACTTGTTTTGAGGGGGCACCTGCCCCTGCCCAGGCAGGCACTGGTGCAATGAAAAGCCGTAAAAAAAAGGAGATAAACTTTATTTCTTTTTCTTGCTCTCTCTATGTATATACTATACTTTGGACAATTTTTTGTTTCAGTGCTGTAAAATATCTAAACAGATGCTGTCTTACCGGAACGGCCGAGCAAGACAGCATTTGCTAAAAAGGAGAAATCTATGAAAGCCCTTGTCATTAATGCCGGAAGTTCCTCTCTCAAGTTTCAACTCCTCGATATGGATGATGAGAGTGTTCTGGCCACAGGTCTGGTCGAACGTATCGGTGAGGTGGAAAGCAATATCAAGTGCACCTTTCATCCCGATACGGAAAAAGAGAGTGTTGTGAAAAAAACTCTTTCCATCCCCTCCCACAGAAGTGCCGGCCAGATGGTCGTCGATCTTCTTACTGACAAGGAGGAGGGGGTTATCGCCGACAAGTCAGAAGTTGGTGTCATCGGTCATCGCGTGGTTCACGGTGGCGAGGATTTCAGCAAGACAACTCTGATTACCGATGAAGCCATTGCCGCTCTGGAGGCTACTATTGCTCTGGCCCCGCTGCACAACACGGCCAACCTTGACGGAATCAGAATTGCTCAGGAACTTTTCCCCGGCGTACCACAGGTTGGTGTCTTTGATACTGCCTTCCACCAAACTCTTCCCCCTCACGCATTTCGTTATGCCATTCCCAAAGATTTGTATGAGAAGGATCGTATTCGCCGCTATGGTTTCCACGGGACGTCCCATAAATATGTTGTTGGTGAATGCGCAAAATTGTGCGGGATTCCATTTGAGGACGGTTCAGGCGAGAGCGTTCATCATGAAATATCCGCTATCGATTGAAAGGCTCAGGAACCCTCGTTCACTTCGGATATCCCTTCATATTTTTTCCTCCTTCGTA
>JBFHIO010000064.1:0-7672 GCA_041596435.1 Desulforhopalus sp.
AGGGGATGAAAGTTACCACCAGGATTATTACAAAAAGAATCCGTTACGTTACAAAGCGTATCGTTGGAATTGCGGGCGGGATAAACGGTTAAAAGAGATTTGGGGGAAACCTGTCAGCCATAAAAAGGTGACGGTGGAAAATACGAAATATGTCATCCCTGACAAAGCAGAGTTAAAGAAGCAATTAACACCTTTACAATATAAAGTAACACAAAAATCGGGCACTGAGCCACCCTTCAAAAATGAGTACTGGGATAACAAAAGGGCTGGTATTTATGTAGATATCGTCTCAGGTGAACCACTTTTCAGCTCTCTTGATAAATATAAATCTGGTACAGGATGGCCAAGTTTTACGAAACCCCTCGAACCTGCAAATATCATTGAAAAGGAAGATAGAAGCTGGTTTTCAGTAAGGACGGAAGTCGTGAGCAAACATGCGGGTTCACACCTGGGACATGTTTTTAATGACGGCCCTGCCCCGGCAGGATTGCGCTATTGCCTCAATTCAGCGGCATTAAAGTTTGTTCCCGCAGAAGAGCTTGAGGCACAGGGGTACGGCATGTACAGCAAATTATTTGCCCCTAAAGCTGACCAATAATTTAAAAAAGGACCTCAAAGAGCCCTCCACGTCCCTCTGCGAGGGCTCTTTCCTGAAGCCCTTTCACACCCGTGCAGTCTGCAGGGAAAACTCACCTTGCAGACTGCACGATAAAAAAGAGATATCTCTTTTACTCCCTGCCCGCCATGGGCAGGGAGATGCCTGTCGTGCTGGAGACGCCCAGGTTGGGCGTCTCTACGGAGACCTTTTCCTTTTTTCTGCCTTCTGCCTCCCTTTTTCCCCATAATACAACACCATATTGTCACCACGAGGGGATAACGGCGGGGTTGCATTCGGATCTGCACAATCAATACCCGTAAAATAAATTTCAACCATTGTAGAGACGACCAATTTGGGCGTCTGCCCCACTGTCTTTGAATTCGCCAATACAAAATGTAAAGGGTATTCCCCCTCCCCCCTCTGAATAAAGGTCTTGAATGCGCCGACGAATGCCCTCCAGCAGGCGTATTGCAGCTCCACATCTGCCTGACCATCAAAAGAGCTGCCCCTTCCTCTGCGCCACAACACGTTGCAACTCTTCCTCCGGATACACCGTGGAAAATGGCAGTACCAACTCCAGGGATGAATCACGAGAAAATTGCTGAGCGTCATGATAGAGAAAAAAAAATGCACGTCCCCCTCCCCGGAGATAATGCGACATCTTTAACAGAAGGCAGATGGGAGCAGAAGATGGTTTAATTTCTCATTTTTCCATCTCTTTAAGAGGCTGTTTTTTGTTAAAGAAATCAATATATTACAAAATATAATGGCAATATTTTCCCCGTTAAACAGACCTGATAATAATATTTCAAAGCTCTATAAAATTGATTTGTCAACGGAACCTGATGGGCTGAAATAAATTGGGGGTTGTTTTCCATAAATCCTGTGATAAAATAAAGACATTGGAAGATTTTAAAGGGAAAAATAAAAACCGGATATAATTTTCACCTTCGGTGTCTTTAACATCGTGTGTAGAGGGGAATTTATCCAGTTATAAGGCGATATTATAGACTTTTTTTCTATGCTCTATGTATTGCATTCTTATAAAATAAACCTATGCAAGGAGTTACTCATGTCTAAAGGTAAAGATTCCCAGAAGAATGCCAAGAAAGCTGCCGGAAAAACATTGAAAGAAAAGCGTAAAGAGAAGAAAGCAAAAAAAGCCAATAAAAAATCTATAATCAGTGCGGAACTCTAGAAATAAGGGAACCTTGAAACAGCTTGTATTTCGTTCATATCCAGGGGACAGGAGATAATTTATAGCAGGCATATTAGTACGTTAGAAATTATTTTCGTTTTTTTTAAAAAAGAATTTCGTGAATGTACTTATGCTGGCTTAGCGCTCATCACCGGTGTTTTTTTTGATATCGGAGTCTAACGCGATAATTTTTTGACTGTAACGAAGAAGATGGACGAAATACGGGCTATTCGATGTTCCCTCAAGTGAGCAACGCAGTGAGATGAAAAAGAATAAACTGCTGGCATGGCTGCATCATGATGGCAGCAGTAAGATTTTCCGGGTTAGATTTTTGGAATACTGATCAGCGTAGAAATGCCGTAGAAGGCCCCTGACGGCATGTTCTTGAGTGTATCACCCTGGAGCTGTTCAAGGATTAAAAGCAGGGGAAATACCACCAGAAGCCCCCTGTGATGACGTGGAGCTTCAGTTTGTCGTTTTATTCCAAAAGGATTACCTGAAAGTTTGCAATGACAGGCAGCGATAACTGCTGTTTGAGAAGATGAAAAAAGGAAAAATAAGATGGAAATGCCCAGATTATGGGCAGTCTCCTTTGTCGGAAAGTTTCACTCTGTTACGTCTGAAAAAGAAGTTGCGTTAGAGATCTTTCTCCACCCGTTCAAGTAACGCCAGCACATCATCAGCCACCCTCCCCGATGCCCCCGGTTCTCCAAGCGCCGCCTTTACCTCCGCCAGTCCCTGCAACATCGTCTGTCGCTTTTCTGTATCAAAAAGTTGTCCCTCCAGCTCATCAGCAATTCGCTGCGGTCTTACCTCATTTTGCAACAGCTCCGGCACAACCTCACGGTCGGCAATAAGGTTGACGAGACAGAAATGGTTCACCTTAACAAGACGAATGCCGAGCTGATAGGTAAGCGGAGACAGTTTATAGCAAACCGCCATCGGTCGCTGCAGGATAGCCAGTTCAAGGGTAACCGTACCAGAGGCTGCAACGGTGCAGTCACAGGCGGCCATCGCTTCAGTGTGGGAATTGGTTACCAGTTCGATATGAAGATCTGAGAAATCGGCCAGGCCGCATTCTTGAAGAAATTCGTCGGAGATGGTTGAAGCGCGGGGAATGAGAAAAACCGGTGGGGTGTCGAGTCTTGCCTGCAACTCCCGCCCGGCAGCGAGAAAAATTGGCAGCAGTGAAGCCACTTCCCGTTTTCTGCTGCCTGGAATGAGCCCGACACAGACAGTGGCGGGATCAATGTTTCGTTCCCGCAGAAACTGCTCACGGGTCTTTGTCTGCGTAATATTGTCCAGCAGCGGATGGCCGACATATCTCGCCGTCAGACCATGTTCACGGTAGAATTTTTCTTCAAAGGGAAGAATGACACCGAGTCCATCCACCCGCTTACGCAGGGTTTTTACCCGTCCGGTACGCCACGCCCAGATCTGCGGACAGATATAGTAATAAACAGGAACACCAATTTTTTTGGCAACCTTTGCAAGCAGCAGGTTGAAGTCGGGCAGGTCAATAATAATCAGAATATCAGGGCGGCTCTGCCGCAGCCGTCGCCGCAGAATACGCTGGGCACGGATGATATCCGGGGCATGCGCTAAAACTTCCACCACCCCCATTACTGAAATCTTTTCTGCCTCAAAAAGGATCTCCACCCCTTCCGCTTCAAACAGCGGCCCGCCCATGCCGCAGAAGTGAATGTCGCTGTGGCGCTCTTTGAGCGCTTTCACGAGGTTACTGCCATGCAGATCACCAGAGGCCTCTCCGGTGACGATCATTATATTGAGGCTCTTTTTCATGGCACCGCCGATGAGAATTTATTAAACGCTTCACTTGCGACGCCTGCCTTGATTTGCGCCATAACTTCGAGGGCGACAGCAAGAGCAGCTCTGCCCTCTTCTCCGCTTACCTCTGGACGACTGCGCTCGCGCACATGACCGACAAATGCGCAAATTTCGTCGAAGAGAGCATCAGCACTGTCAAACCGCTCCTCCTCCGTTGCCAGGAGAGGATGGCCATCTTTCATCCCGTCACTCTTCACACTGAAAAGAGAGCGTTCAGCAAAATTGACATCGAACCGCCCTCCAGGCTGCAACACCTGCATCCGTCGTTCATTAAGCGGAGAAACACGGCTGGCAGTGAGAGTGGCCACAGCTCCATTGGTAAATTCAAACCATGCAGAGGCCGTATCGGTATTGGGGGTCACCGTTGCCGCGCCTGCAGCCGCAATAGACTTTAAGGGCGCGTCAATCATGCTCAGGATGATGTCAATATCGTGGATCATCAGATCAAGCACCACGCTTACATCCACGCCGCGATTCTTGAAGGTTGCCACCCGGGTTGTCTCGATAAGAGCGGGAGAATCAAGCCGGGCCCGCATGGCCCGCACCGCCGGATTGAAGCGTTCAAGGTGCCCTGTCTGCAGAATACATTTTTTCTTTTTTGCCTTTGCCAGCAGTTCATCAGCCTCGGCAAGGGAAACGGTAATCGGTTTTTCCAGCAGGACATCAACGCCCTGGTCAAGAAAGAACCCCGCGACATCACGATGAGAGACAGTGTTTACCACCACAGACACCAGATCAACCTTTCCAGCAAGTTCGTGATAATCAGATAACGCGGCGCAACCACACTCAGCCGCTACAGCCTCGGCCCGTTCCCGGTTATTGTCTACAACGGCCACCAGGTTCACATCTTCCAGCGCGGCATATTTCTGAGCGTGAAATCGGCCAAGATAGCCAACTCCAATAACTGCAGCCCGTAACATCTCTGCCATGGTCAAACTCCTTAAATACCGAGGTAGGCTTTTCGAATATCTGAATTTTTGAGCAGATCCTGTGCCTTGCCGGCAAGGGTTATTGTTCCGTTCTCCAACACATAACCACGATCTGCAATCTGCAGGGCCTGGTTGGCATTCTGTTCAACGAGAAAGACGGTGACGCCCCGCTCCCGGTTGATCTCTTTGATGATATCAAAGATCTGTTTAATAACCAGGGGCGCAAGTCCCATGGAGGGTTCGTCGAGCAGCAGGAGCTTTGGCCGGGTCATCAGCGCCCGGGCCACGGCAAGCATCTGCTGTTCTCCTCCAGAGAGCGTACCCCCCGCCTGTGAACGACGGCTGGCAAGAATGGGAAAAAGATCAATACAGTTCTGCATATCCCTTTTGATTCCGTCTGTATCCCGCCGAAGAAAAGCCCCCATATCAAGGTTCTCCTGAACGGTAAGCTGCGGAAAGATATGTCGCCCCTCGGGGACCTGGGAAAGCCCCATCTTCACCGTTGTTTCCGGCGATTTATTCTGAATTTCCTCATTAAGAAAGGTAATTTTCCCCTCGCGCGCTGCCACTATGCCCGAAATGGTCATCAGGGTGGTGCTCTTCCCGGCCCCGTTGGCCCCAATCAGGGTGATAATCTCGCCCTCGTTAACCTCAAGGGAAATCCCCCGCAAAGCCACAATGTTCCCGTAGCCAGCGACTACATTTTCCAATTTCAGCATGGTTTACTCTCCGAGATAAGCCTTAATGACGGCGGGATTGCTGCGGATCTCTTCCGGTGTTCCTTCGGCGATCTTGCTGCCGTAATCCACCACGAAAATCCGCTGTGACAAACTCATGACCAGCTTCATGTCATGCTCAATAAGGAGCACGGCGAGACCGTCTGTTGCAATTTCGCGGATGAGAGCATTGAGGTCTTCGGTTTCCTGAGGATTCATGCCGGCAGCCGGCTCATCGAGAAGCAGCAGATGCGGCTCGGTGGCCAGTGCCCGGGCTATCTCGAGGCGACGCTGAGCACCGTAGGAGAGGTTTTCTGCAAAGTCATTGGCAGACTCCGCAAGGCCCACCTTTTCCAGAAGTCGGTAGCTGTGCAAAAGGATACCCCGCTCCTCGCGACGTGCGCGGGGTGTACGGAAGATTGCCCCCAGAATAAAGGTCTTCGTGCGGCAGTGGCGGCCGATCATCACATTTTCCAGCACAGTCATTTTTGGGAAAAGACGGATGTTCTGGAAGGTCCGCGAGAGCCCTTTGCCGGTAACGATGTTGGGTTTTAATCCTTTGATACTTATCGTTTTCTCGCCCTTTCCGGGGGTGAGAAAAATATCTCCGGCGGTCGGTTTATAGATTCCGGTTACGCAGTTAAAAAAGGTGGTTTTTCCCGCACCATTCGGACCGATAAGGGCGGCAATTTCACCACTGTGAACGGTAAGGTCCAGTTTGTTCAGAGCGCGGATACCGCCAAAATCCATGGTGAGGTTCTGCACCTGCAGGATCGGTTCACTCATGCCTTGCCCTCCTTCTCTTCAGCCTTGATACTGTCGATATCATATTTTCGTCGCACCACTGAGATCAGTCCCTGCGGACGGAAAATCATCATCAAGACCAGGATGGCACCAAAAAAGAGCATACGGTACTGACTGAGCTCGCGCAGATATTCCGGAAGGAGAATGAGAATAAGAGCACCGAGGATAACCCCGACGATGGATCCCATGCCGCCAAGGACAACGATAGAGAGAATCATGGCTGATTCTAAAAAAGAAAAACTGACCGGATAGACAGAACGATTCTGTGCGGCAAAAACAACCCCGGCGATACCTGCCCAGAAAGCTCCGAGAGAGAAAGCCGCGAGTTTTGTCCGCCGTTTGTCTATTCCCATGGCCTGACAGGCGATCTCATCCTCGCGCAGGGCCAGCCATGCTCGGCCGAGGCGGGAGTCCTGCAGTCGGTTGACCACAAAGATGGTAATAACCACGAAGACGACCATCAGGTAATAGAGATAGAGAATCTTCTGGGACGGTGTGAGGCCCAGGCCGAAAAAGGTGGGACCGGGGATATTGACAATCCCGGCGACACCATTGGTAAGTTCGGTCCAGTTTTCAAGGACCACCCGGATGATTTCACCAAAACCGAGGGTGACGATGGCAAGATAGTCACCGCGCAGACGCAGAATAGGAAACCCCAGAAGCAGACCAAAGATCCCGGCAAAAAGCCCGCCGATGGGCAGGGCCATCCAGAAATTAAAGCCGTAGTGAAGATTGAGCAGTGCATAGGTGTAGGCACCGACGGCATAAAAGGCAACAAAGCCGAGGTCCAGCAGACCGGCCATACCAACGACGATATTGAGACCGAGTCCGAGCATGATGTAGAGAAGTGCCATGATCATGATATTGATCTGATACTCATCAACGACCTGCGGATAGATAATAGTCAGGAGCAGCACCACAGCACAGACGATGGCGCGTTGTCTCGGGTTGGTAATGACACGACTGATCAGGGAATCCCGGTGTGCCTTTTTGGGCACAATTTTATGGGCAGGCGTTCCCATGAGACGATGCCAGAGGCGGATCACCCACGCCTGCATGGAAAGGCAGAGGGGCCAGAGGTGAGGAAGGCTCTGCAGCACGGCAGTGCCGATGCCCACCCACATGACATTCTTCAGTCGCCATATAATATTATCGCTGAGTGGATCAACCCTCATACCCAGAATCGGGAATGTGAGAATCATGAACCAGCCAGAGACGAGCAGAATACGTCTGATATCTTTTGCCGTAATCATCTCTTCCTCTTCATACTTTCTCAGTCTCAGCATGACCAAGGAGGCCAGCAGGACGGAAGATTAAAATCAGCACCAGCAGCGAGAAGGCAAAAACATCTTCATAAGCGCTGGAGAAATAGCCGGTGGCGAAGCTCTCCGCCATACCGAGGACAAGCCCGCCGAGAACTGCTCCGGGAATAGAGCCGATTCCGCCGAGAACTGCGGCTGTAAAGGCTTTGATGCCGGCAATAAAGCCAATGTAGTAGTGAATGGAACCAGTATGCGAAGAGATGAGAATCCCCCCGACTGCCGCCAGTGCCGAGCCGATAATAAAGGTGGCGGAGATG
>JBFHIO010000065.1:0-7567 GCA_041596435.1 Desulforhopalus sp.
CCATAGGTGGCGGTGCCGTGCTTGATGCCGGCAAGGCGCTTGCCGCCATGCTGATTGAGGGTGGCGATGTTACCCGTTTCCTTGAAGGAGTCGGCACAGAGACCCCTGGCGGAAATCGACTGCCCTTTATCGCCGTCCCCACCACTTCCGGTACCGGCAGCGAGGCAACCGCAAATGCCGTGCTCAGTTCCGTGGGACCGGGGGGCTTTAAAAAATCCCTGCGCCATCCCTCCTATATTCCAGACCTGGCCCTCGTCGATCCAGCCCTCACCCTCTCCTGCCCGCCCCGACTCACCGCCTTTGCGGCCATGGACTGCTTCTCCCAGCTTGTCGAGGCCTTTCTCTCTACTCATGCCTCAGACTTTACTGACAGCCTCGCTCTTGAAGGAATTCGTACCCTCTCCCGTTCCATTCGTACAGTGGTATACGAAGGGCAAAACATCGAGGCGCGCAGTAATCTCGCCTGTGCAGCCCTCCTTTCCGGCATTGTACTCGCCAACGCCGGCCTCGGCACGGTACACGGCTTTGCTTCCGCCGCAGGTGGACTTTTTCCTCTTCCCCACGGACTCGTCTGCGGCGCTCTTATGGCTCCTGCCAACGCACTTACACTCATCCGATTACGCGAGCTGCCGGAAAATTCTGAGCGCAAAACTGCCCTTGAAAAATATGCAACCCTCGGTTCCATTTTTGCCGGGCGGGAAGGCCACGGTAAAAGTGCAGCCTGGAAACAAGATTTCTTTATAGAGGAAGTAAAGCGATTAAGCAGGGAGTTCCAGCTTCCCTCCTTTCGCGACTACGGTGTCGCCGAGGAGGATATTCCTGCTATTGTCAGCGGGGCAGGAAATAAATACAACCCTGTCCAGTTTGATACCGACGAACTCAGCACCATTCTTGAACATTGCCTGTAAGAGATTTTTTTCAGCAGAGATGATTTTGGGGGACTTTGAAGCAGAAAAAAATCGGAAAAAATCCAGAAGCCCCTGGATCAAGGCTTCTGGATCACACCCTGGACAACAGCTCAAAAGCGAAACGTCGCACCGATCATGTTCATGTTCAAGCTGGCATTGTAATCGTAGATTCCAGCATTGGATTGATGATAATAATAGTATCCGATGCTGAATCGCTGCAGAACGACCTCAGCTCCGAGTTTGGAGTTGAAAAAAAACGGGCCTCCAAGATTATGATGGGCAAATTCCGTCTCCCCCGCCATCAGACCGGTACCGAAACCCGCCGTCAGCTGAAAGATGTTGGCCAGCCAGAGATGAGCCTGCGGCATGACACTGAAACGCCCGGTGGGATCATCATTCGATGTCTCCTCATCAATCAGTGCACCCTCCATCTCCACACTGGAGGTCAACCGCCACCCTCCACCCGTGATCAACCAGGGGAGTTCATGATTCCAGCCGAGGGCATATTGCTCAATGTTGGTATTATCGCGAAAATTTCTTCCATAACTCAAACTAACGCTGTCGCTGCCGGCAAACACCGGGTGTACAGGAAGAATTAACAGTACTGTAAAAAGCGAAAGAAACAGGCATTTTTTCATTTTTATATCCTCGTTGAAGCTGTAAACCTGCAGGTCAATGGAAACAAGAACGCCAAAGGGCCTGTCGGAAATTTTATCACACAACGCCTTGCAAAAGATGGCAACATAAACCATCGGACTGATTTTACCAAAAAAAATTTCTCTGATATTTTCACAGCCCCGATGTACACCTCCTCTTATTCTGCCACCCCCCGCCCAAAAATCTCCGCCCGTTCCATAACACCTTCCTGTCGCAGCACAGCCTTTTTCTCCTCAACACCCCGAACAAGAAATTCCCCTGCGTATTCCATGTCCATGGCGTCAAAGATGTAACGGGTGGTGAGAATTGCTGCTTCAAACAAACGCTTTCCCTTCGTTGCTGCAGTGGATACGAGGTAGCCGCGGCGCCCCTCTGCCTGTCGAAAGCGCTCCCGGCAAAGGTAGCGTCTTGCCCACTGAGCCTGCATGCGGTCTCCAAAAATTTTCGCCTGAGCTGAAAGCCCATAAAAATAGATAGGACTGACAAGAATAATGCGATCTGCATCATCACATTTCCCATAGAGAGGATCCATTTCGTCTTCAAGAATACAAAGCCCCGTTTTACTGCAGCCTCCACATGCCTGGCAGGGGCGCATCTGTAAATCGTTGAGATGCACCAACTCTACCTCGCCTCCGACCGCCTCAGCACCTCTTTTCACCGCCTCGGCCACCGTCTCGCTGTTTCCCCCCCTTCTCGGACTGCCCAGCAATATCAGAATTTTCATCGCACCACCTGATTTCCTTCTTTTATTAATCTTATATTCAGACACCTGAAATCATCTTTCATCATGTTTCATCCTGAATATTCCCAACGAAACATTCTCACGTCATAATCCGTCAGCGTTGCGCGTTTTTACAGCGACTTATCAATACTTTATGACAATACAGGCGATTATATTGACTTCGCTTTTTTACGCGGTATTGTATCATTCAGCAGCGGGGAAATAGCTCCTCACTGTGGAAATAAAGCTAATTTATCACAAGGAGATTTACCATGAAAAAAGTAACTGCTTTCGCACTGTCCGCTCTTCTTCTCGCCTCTGTTTCCGTTGCTGTTGCTGCAAATACTGCTTCCGAAGCCACCGATGCAATGGACGCTATTGCTCAACCTGTAGAAGTTATAGAAACTGAAACAATGGAAGCTGTAGATCAGGCTGGTGACGCTGTCGAAGCTGTAGAAGAAGTTGTTGTCCCTGATGAAGAAAACGCCGAACCTGCTGAAGATACAACTGAAGACGCTGCAGCTGAATAAGATAGCGCTTGTGGGAGAAGATCCAATGAAAAAATTTATCTCAGCTTTCGCTGCCTGTATCCTGATTTCCGGCACGGCCACAACCTTCGCTTTTGCCGATACAGCAGAAGATGTTGGTGCAGCTGTCCAGATTTCTCATGAAAACGTGGCTGCAGCAGGCGAAAAAGCTACTGCGCTCGTGGACAAGGTGCAGGCTGCACTCCATAGTGCTAAAGAACTTGTAAACATCAACTCTGCAGATGTGGAAACTATGACCAACATCCCCGGAATTGATGAGAAGCTGGCTGAATCTATTGCAGAATATCGCAATGCGAAGGGCAACTTCACCTCCGTTGATGATTTGCTCAACGTAGAAGGTGTGAGCAAGGCTCTGCTGGAAAAGATCGCACCCCTGTTACAGATTTGATTTGAAATAAAAGTATCGTACCAATTCCAGCCCCGTCGGATTGTCCGACGGGGCTATTTTTTATTTCGACTCTCACCGCTTTACCATTCCGACTGCAAAAATCCAACCGACCATACGTATTCAGATCTTCGCGGGGAATTCCGTTAAGACGGGTAAGAAGTGCTGCTCTTCTCCATAACAGCAGACAAACACCTCCAGTCCATCAACACTCTTTGATTCTTCTCGCAGATATGCAGAGGTGTCTTTTCACTCTGTTCACCTTCCAGGCCCCCGGTCGCGGTGTTGCCTTCTCTCAAACATTTCAAGACAATCAAAAATTCTCTGTTGACATCTCCTTTATTAGACTTAGGGCACTTATATTACTGGTCGAAATGTCATCTTTCATCACTTTTTGTCAGGCCAGATCATAAACCGCTTCAATGCAACGGCATGGGGTCATAATTTATCATCTATAAGCATTATTATACCGCCTTATCAATAATTTATGACAATATATCCGATTTCATTGACTTCGTTTTTCTACGCTGTATTGTAGCAGACAACGATGGGGAAACAGTTCTTCATCACTTGAGTGAAAACTAATGTTAATATAGGGAGATTTATTATGAAAAAAGTAACCGCTTTCGCACTGTCTGCTCTTCTTCTCGCCTCTGTTTCTGTTGCCGTTGCTTCTGGAAGTGCCCCTGAAGCACCTGCTGATGCTGCTGACACTGCAGCTCAAGCTACTGAGACTGTTGCTACTCAGGCTGCAGACGCCGTTGACCAGGCTGGCGACGCCGTTGTTGAGCAGGCTGGTGATACCGTTGACGCTGTAAAAGATGCCATGACTCCTGCTGATGATGCTATGGACTCTGCCAAGGATGCTATGGATTCTGCCGAAGATGCTATGGATTCTGCTAAAGATGCCATGGTTCCTGCTGATGATGCCAAAGTTGCTGAGTAAGACTTTGTTGCTTGAAAGAATTGTACCATCGTTGCAACTCTGATCAACGACAGAAGTCAGTACTTAAAAAAAAGGCCCCGTCGGAATATCCGACGGGGCCTTTTTTATATCTGCTAAACGGGAGTTGAACAGCCAGCCACAGAGATGCGGCTGACTGACAAGACTTCAGACCTTCGCAAGAGCCTGATCAAAATCGGCAATAATATCATCGATATTCTCTATACCAACAGAGAGACGAATCAGGTCAGGAGTAACCCCCGCCGCACGAAGCTCATCTTCGGAGAGCTGGCGATGGGTCATACTGGCCGGATGGAGTACCGAGGTCCGTACGTCGGCAACATGAACAACGATAGCTGCCAGTTTCAGCGCATTCATCACCCGCTCCCCTTCTGCAGCACCACCCTTCACCCCGAAGGTGAGAACACCGCTGCAGCCCGAAAGATACTTTTTCGCCCTTTCGTAGTGTTTATGACTGGGCAGACCGGGGTAGTTGACCCATGCAACTTTTTCATGTGACTCAAGAAATTCCGCCATTTTCTGTGCGTTTGCACAATGGCGATCCATGCGAACATGCACCGTTTCGAGACCAAGATTGGAAAGCCACGCGTTCATCGGGCTGAGATAGGCTCCGGTATCACGGATCCACTGCACCCGTGCCTTCACGGCGTAGGCGGCCGCCCCAAAGGCCTCCGTGTAGATGAGACCATGGTAACTCTCATCAGGCTCGGTCATCTCAGGATAACGCCCATTCTTCCAGTCAAATTTACCACCATCAACAATCACTCCGCCCACACTGGTAGCATGGCCGTCGATATATTTGGTGGAGGAGTGCATAACGATGTGCGCGCCATGTTCCAGCGGGCGGCAGAGATACGGCGTGGCAAAGGTGTTGTCCACGATAAAGGGCATCCCGACTTCTTCAGCAAGGGCTGCAAACTTCTCAAAGTCGAGTACATCCATGCCCGGATTGGCAATGGTCTCGCCGAAGATACAGCGGGTATTCGGCCTGACGGCCTTGCGCAGCTCACTCAGCGGTGCCTCTGGATCTACCAGCGTCACTTCGATTCCCATCTTCCTCAGCGTGTTTTTGAAGAGGGCAACGGTTCCTCCGTAAAGCGCCGAGGCTGCAAGAAAGTGATCGCCGGAAGAACAGATATTGGCCACTGAGATCATACTGGCCGTCTGCCCCGATGCGGTTGCCAGCGCAGCGACGCCGCCCTCAAGAGCAGCCATCTTCTTCTCAAAAACATCAACAGTGGGATTGCTGATACGCGAGTACATATGCCCGGCAGCCTTGAGATCGAAGAGATCGGCCACCGCCTGCGCCGTATCGTAGCGATAGGTTGTGCTCTGGCAGATCGGCACGACTCTGGTCTCACCATTAGCCGGTTCCCACCCTGCCTGAACAGCGTTTGTTTCTATCTTCCAGTTATTCATCTTTATTTCTCCTGTTTGAGACCCTCTGCAATGGCATCGCAGACGTAGTCAATGTTGGAGGGAGTAAGACCTGCGAGATTAATACGCCCGCTGCCTACCATATAAATTCCCTTTTCAGCTCTCAGCCATTCAACCATTTCTTTTGAAAGACCGGAGAAAGAGAACATTCCGCACTGCCTGAGGATATAGGAAAAGTCCTGCTCCACACCGCGTTTTTCGAGGCCCTGCACCAGTTCAGCCCGCATCTCCTTGATCCGGCGACACATGGTATCAAGTTCATCAGTCCATTGACTGTGCAGCGTTTTGCTGGTCAGCACCGTTTTCACGACAAGCCCGCCGTGGGCTGGTGGGTTCGAATAGAGAACCCGCACCACAGTCTTCATGTGACTCATCGCCACCACAGCTTCTGCCTCACTCGGAGTAACAAGAGTAATTGCTCCTACCCGTTCTCTATAGAGACCAAAGTTTTTCGAGAAAGAGCTGGCAACCACCATATCAAGGCCACTCTCAGCGAAAGCGACAACGCCGACGCGGTCCTGCACAAGACCTTCTCCGAGCCCCTGATAGGCAAAGTCGAGGAAGGGAATCCACCCCGCTTTTTTCGCGACTTCAACCAGTTCTTTCCACTGATCCGCACTCAGGTCAAATCCCGTTGGATTATGGCAGCAGGCATGCAACAGCACCACATCACCACTCGGAACTCTGGCGAGGCACTCCTTCATCGCGGCGAAATCAACCCCTTTGGCATCGGCATCATAATACGGATATTCTTCCACAGCATAACCGGCAGCAGAAAAAACACTGCGGTGGTTCGCCCAGCTGGGGTTACTCAGCCATAATTTTGCGTCTTTGTTAAATTTTTTCAGCAGATCGGCTCCCACCCTCAGGGCCCCCGTCCCCCCCGGAGCCTGGGCGGTCACCGCACGCCTGCCGGAGATAACCTCACTGGATTCGCCGAAGATCAGCTTCTGCACCTCGGCACCGTAAACCGGGTCCCCGGGAATAGGCAGGTAGCTTTTGGTCTTCTCGGTCTCCAGCAGAATTGACTCTGCCGCTTTAACACATTTCAGTACCGGCGTAATACCCGTTTCATCTTTATAGACACCTACACCAAGATTTACCTTGCCAGGACGGCTTTCCGCCTGGAAGGCCTCTGTCAGGCCAAGAATTGCGTCGGCAGGAGCCGCCTCAATGTTCTTCCACATTTTTTGTCTCCAAAAGTCAATAAAGTTAATATTTGTCAATACATCGAAAATCATTCATATTTCCTGACGCATCGCCGTTAATTTTTCTTTTTGCCCGAGTACCACAATACGGTCACCGGCATAAAATATCTCATTCGCCTCGGGGTTGAAGACCATCTCCCCGTTGCGTCGTTTAATTGCTATAATAATTACTCCGTAGTCCCGCCGCAGTCCACTTTCTACAAGCGTCTTACCATGGATCACTGAATTATCACCAACCGACGCTTCCTCAAGCTGCAGTGCCATGTCATTATTCCCCATAGCATAGGCAAGGAAGTCGACCACCGTGGGTTTGTTGATAATCTCCGCCATCAGCTCGCCACCAAGCTGATGGGGACTGACAACCCGTGACGCCCCCGCATGGAGCAATTTGCTTTCATTATTGCTGTTGCTGGCACGAGCGAGGATATAGAGATCGGGACAGAGGACCCGTGCTGAAAGAGTAACAAAAACACTGTCCGCATCTGAGTCGAGAGTAGTAATAAGTCCGGCTGCCCGGGTAATTCCGGCATTGAGAAGAAGTGCATCCTCAGTGGCGTCCCCCTGCAGATAGAGAATTCCCTTCGCCACGAGTATATCAATGCGCTTCTCATCCAGCTCAATAACCACAAGAGGGGTACCGGCGCTGACCAGCTCATCCACCAGGACGCTGCCAGTACGGCCGTAACCGCAGACAATATAGTGTTTGTTGAGTGCCGCGATCTGCTTTTCCAATTTGCGC
>JBFHIO010000066.1:0-7481 GCA_041596435.1 Desulforhopalus sp.
CCCCGCCCCGATATCCCAGGTTGTGGAGTTTTCCGGATCAAGGTCTGAACTTCCTTTGGTAACCATGGTGACTCCGTCAACAGTACGCTCGGAGTAGCCGGCAAGCTCAGAAGCATTCGGCGGGACAAAAGCCTGACCAAGAGTGGAGTGCAGACGGATACCGCTGTCGAAGCTGTAGTTCACCCCCGCCCGCGGACTGAACCAGGTGAAGGATTCTGAATTGGGATCGAAATCGGTTTTATAAGGAGTGGAAAGAGTCTCCACATCAAAATAGTCGTAGCGACCGCCAGCGGTAACCGTCATCCGCTCATTGAGAAATTTCCATACCGTTTCGAGGTAACCGGCAACGTTGGTACGCCCTTCATCTGGGGACCAGGGGGCCGTGCGCGAACCGTCCAGATTGTAGGATCGGGAGGTCTGCTCAATATATTGATAATCGATCCCCGTGATGATTTTGTGGCTGCCCCAGCTGTAGATATCTTTCATCTGAGCACCGTACCAGTTAATATCACTGTCATAGGAGTGATAGTCCGGAACCCGGGCGCCCCAGTAATAGTAGTCATACACCTCAGATTCTTCACTGGTCATATATCCGGTAATCTCCAGCTGATTATTCTCGCCGGCATCCCCTTTCAGCGCCAGATCAAGCCCCCAGTTATCAAGATCTTTCTTCCCGCTGCCAACAACCCCGCTGGAGATATCCCCCGGGGTTTCCATATCCCGCCCCTGAAAGAGGTTTCCGCTCAGGTCAGCCCGCCAGCTCTCCCCGATATCCGAGCCCACCCGCAGGTCTGCACTGCGGGTTTCATACGTCGTATTTTCCCGTGTGTCACCATGGTCGTCTTCAAGGTCATCCTGCTGATCGTAACGACTGGCGGAGAGGTCAAAATCCATCCGATCTGTAAGCGCCCCACCAAGGTTTGCCTTCTCAATATTGGTGTCAAAAGAACCGTAACCGAGGGAAAAATCTCCGGCGAGTTTCCCTGCAGATTTTTTGGTGATGATATTTACAACACCGCCCATGGCTTCCGCGCCATAAAGAGAAGATGCCGGACCCTTGAGGACTTCAATGTGATCAATATTATCTTTGAGAACGGTAGCGAGGTTGGTCACCCCGGCGGGACGGCCATCAATGAGGACAAGACTGTGTTTGGTAATTCCGGAGGTTTCTGGACGAAAACCGCGAATACCGATTCCGGCGAGGCCGCCAGGATATTCGATAACATTGATGGAGCTGGATTTTTTTAACTGCTCAGTGAGGGTCTCCCCGGAGGTAAGATCGAGTTCCTGCCGATCAATAACCTCAACCTTTGCAGGAATATTGCTGATATTTTCTTCACTGCGGGTGGCTGTAACCACCATGTCACCCTGCACAGCGGGTACTTCATCTTCTGCCCATACCGGGCTTGCCATACAGAGCAGTGCCAGTGTTGCGGAAACCTTCTTCTTCATTTTTTCTTCTCCATTATTTTCGGTTGAGACCAGAAAATGCTCGGAGCTTCAAAGACGAAAAAACCCCGAACCTTGAATTGTAAAAGGTTTCGGGGAGCCCTGTTCCACGAATGACGAGCCGCACCCTTCTCCACGAGGGTCCGTATAGCAATATGGTATATTCATACAGATATTCTGACTCCCGGTTCATCCTACTCCCTGCGTCTTCCCGAACAGTTAAAAACTGTCAGTGACTCTGTGCAGGTTTCATCCCCGGTTACAGCGGCGGGCCCGTCCCGGATTCACACCGGGTTCCCTGTTATTGAATATTGATTTTTATACTTACCGAATGCTTGCACTATTGTCAATAAAGGAAGAAAACGGCAATGTCTGACACCCTGCAGCCCCGTTTCGAGACTTTTACAGGGCGTGTATTTTCTATTTTTTAGAAATCAATACTGAAACCGACTTCCACATACGCGCCGTCCTGTACGTAATACGCAGTCTTCGGTTCGCCGCCCGGCCCGGTCAGCTCCGCATCGCTGTTATAGGCATGTTCCATCTCTTCATCGAAAATGTTTTTGCCGAGCAACCACACCTTGTACCGATCCCAGGCATAGGAGACACGGGAGTCAAACGTGGTTTTAGCAGGAGATTTCAAGCGGTTGGTATAATCGAGATAATATTCTCCGGTATAGTTGGTATCAACGCTGAGCTGCAGTCCCTGCAGCGGGAAAAAGTCCACCCCTGCGGTGCCGGTCACTTCGGGAATGCCGTACACCTGATACCCGTCCAGATCAACGACTTCCTTCACATTATCAGGATGGCTGTACACTCTGGCCGTACCGGAGTTCCACTCTGTCTTCATCAAATTTCCCGAGAGACGCCAGCCAAACCAGTCCAGCGGGCGGCCATCCAGCTCGGCTTCAATACCGTATGCCTCACTGTCACCACTGTTTTTCTGCCCCATATAGCTGCCGTTTTCATAGAAACTGGTGAACTTGTCGTCGGTAGTCATATAAAAGGTGGTGACACTGATGTTGAAAGCACGGCTCATCCGCTGCTTATACCCCAGCTCCCAAGTAAGATTCTTTTCCGGCTCCAAATCATCGGGACTGTTTTCAGGGCTGCCGTAATCCGCAGCCCAGTAATAGTAGCGGGGAGACGGAAACCAGTAATTCTGCCCCACGGATACATACACAGAGGCGTCGGGCACAAAATGCCAGGAAGGAGCAACACTCCAGCTCCACATAACCTCATCCGTATCAAAACTCGACGGCTCCATGGTATCAAAGGAGACGTTGACATAATCAATGCGGTTACCAACCTGCAGGCCCCATTTGTCATTGAAAAGGAAATCGTTGTCCTGGTAGATGCCAAAGATATTCTGATCCATGTCGATATTACTGGAGTCGCCAGCAAGTTTGCCCGATGTATCATAGGGATAGTAGCGTCTCTGAGAAAAATCGACATATTCAAGATCAAGCCCGACGGAGGGCTTGTACATCATTGAATCGCTCTCAACAGTATAACTGCCGGAGAAACTGCCGGTGAAGCTGTCCTGATCCCGGTCGTCATAATTACCCCGGGTGGAAGAGGTAGAAGAGTGGGTGTCCCAGTTATCGTGGTAGTCCTCCTCATAATGATCGTAGGAGAGGAGACCGTTCAGATCGAGTTTACTGCCGTCATGGTTGAAGGTAAGAGCGTAGAGGCCATTCGTCTGGTCCTCGTTATTGTTCCAGATCTGCTCGCTGTCCGTACTGGAAATTGGGAAATGACTGTCCCGACGGTAATTTTCCAGCTGCCATTTGTATTTACGAATATCGTAGGCAAAATCCTTGTCCAGGTTCACCCAGCTCCCTTCAAAGCCAATACGATTATCGTCAGAAAGATGATACCCGAGTTTAGCCTGACCGTTATAACGGATCTCCGCTTCATCTTCATAGCCATCGGTAGAGTAGAAAGAGCCGTTAACGAGATAATCCCACTTCTCAACAGCTCCATTGAGGACAGCATTGAGGTTTGCAGTATTCCAGGAACCATAGAGCGCGGACATCTGCCCATGCAGAGGCTCATCTTCATCCGCTTTTTTGGTGATGATATTTATGACACCACGTGCAGCCCCCGGCCCCCCATTGATTCCCGCAGAACGCAGGACCTCAATCTTCTCAATATTGGAGATCGGGATAATATCGAGCTGCTCCCGCTGACTGTCACCATAACTCTGGCGCACCCCGTCAACCATGATCACCGGACCACCCGCCATACTGCTGCGGGTACCGCGAATAGAAATGGCAGATGAACTGGCAGAGGTATTGTCAACTCCGGGAATACGTTCAAGTGCGTCAATAACCTGCTTTGCGCCCATCTCCTCGAGATCTTTGGCGGTGATAATGGAAATACTGGCGGGGGTGTCGACAAGCTTACTTTTGCTGTTGGAAGTAACAACGACACTGTCGAGGACATGAATCTCTTCGGTATTCTCCTGCTCTTCAGCTGAAACCTGAACAGGAACGACAGCAAGGGTGAGGCTGAGGGCAAGATAAAACTTGCGGGAACCATGAATCATCACTTTCTCCAGAGTTCTCGGCCCGGAAAAAATAAATCCCGAACCTTTTTTGACAAAAGAGTTCGGGAATCCCTGTTTCCACGAAGTGTTCCACTCCCTTTTCCACGGGGAGAGAAATATTATTTTTAAACCAGGTATTCTGACTTCTGGATCATCCTCCCGCTGCGTCTTCCCGACCTGTTATTTCCTGTCAGTGACATAAGGCAGCGTTCGTCCCCAGTTACAGCGGCGGGCCCGTTCCGGAATTTCACCGGCTTCCCTGAATTTTAAAAACTACTCTATCTTTACCGGGCACAGTTTCTCTTTGTCAAGGATGGGATACAAAAAATTGAACTTTGAGGTGCTATAAAGCGAAGCTCTCAATTATTCATTCTTCCTGCACTTCCCTCAATATTTTCTTGGCAAATAATAACTCTTCTTAAAACCACAGATTCATTTTTTCCTAAAGATTTTAGACACCTATGATATATTGGCAGTCAATATCGAGCAGGTGTCAGGTGGGTAAACAGCCCTCACCTCATGCTGGATTCAAGCAAGAAATGCAACACGTTTGCCAGTGAATACTTTCACCATGTTGCTTTTTTAAAAATCTTTTGAGGTATCAATTTCAGCAACAGAGCTCCGTTGTCTATTTTCTTTTGACAAAGAGCGGGAATATCATTTTTTGGGCCAGTCTCTCTTGAGTTTTCCAGTGTTAATGCATCCTCTCTTTTACCTGCCTTTGACAACCCCTTCGTAGATGATTGCTGTAATATGAGCATCATGCGAATCATATTTCTCCTCCAAATAATCACAAATATTTCGGGTAAAATTATACCCTTAGAACGATTCAGGATATCAGCGATATCAATTAAAAATCTTCCTGGTTGAATAAAGGTCATTATCTGGTACCTTTATAAAAGAGTGGGTGTAAATGCCTGTGCGCTGCAACCTTCTGTTAAAAAATGGCCATGTAGCAACCCCGAGAGATCACTCTTGTTCATATCACCGGGTTGTACTTATTGGACTAACCCAGCGAGTAAATTCATTCTATTAATTGAGGATATAGAATTGCCACCGCTGAGGTCTCAAAGCATTTTTATACAGTAGCAATTTTATCCCAAATATCATCTTCTATTCTTTTGAATTGATAACAGCATGGTTGTTCCAAATCATCTGGAGAAACCCATAAATCGCCATTCAAACGGTTTGTATTTCGTTCACACTCGAGACAAAGGAGAGAATTAACCGCAGGCATATGACTGATATCCAGAAGATATTTATTTTTACTGCAACATAGAAAGTATTTCCCATATCATTTTTCAATTATACGGGTTTGTAATATCCTGAAAGTTATATTGGCGGTTTATATTTCATATATAAAGAAATTAACGACAACCTCATTCTCTTCAGAGTTTTCTTGTTAAATTCCGCAGAGAATAAACTAACAGACGATATGATAAATCAAGAGTCGAATATTAAAAGTGGCCTGTTTTGTGTAGCACTAATCTCCAGGTTTCATGGTTTTCCAATAGATATCCAACAGCTGCGACACCATTTTAGTCGTTCAAAAAGCACAATAACGCCAATTGAACTTGCACGTGTGTTTAAGGACATCGAGATCACCGCCAAACTGGTGGAAAAGAAAATCGAAGAATTTAAATCCGCTTTTTTCCCCCTGGTGGCAGAACTCAGCTCAGGTGAATTTGTCATCATTGCTCAATACGACAGTTCAACTCAAAAGGTTCTGGTGCAAAGAAGTTCTGATGAAAGAGCTCTCTGGGAGCCTGCGGCGGAATTCCAATCAAAGATAACCAGAAAAGTTTTACTGCTGAAAAAAAATTCTGCAAAAGCCGGCGTACAAAAAGAGTTTGGCTTCAAATGGTTTCTCCGCGCTGCAGCAAAGTATTGGAATGTTTTGAGGGATTGCGTACTGGCATCACTGTTTGTCCAGATCTTTGCCCTGGTGTCCCCGCTTGTATTCATGATCGTCATCGACAAGGTCTTAAGCAACAACAGTCTTTCGACCCTTGATGTTCTTGTTTTCGCTCTGGCTGTGGTCTCCTTATTTGAAATACTTCTCAATGCACTGCGAACCTACTTACTGTCACACACCGCAAATAGAATTGATCTGATGCTGGGTGTTGAACTCTTCAAGCATCTTATAAAATTGCCACTCAGTTATTTTGAAACCCGGCAGGTTGGTGACACCATCGCCAGGATGAGAGAGCTTGAAAATGTTCGTCAATTTATTACAGGATCTGGCATTATGCTTTTTCTCGACCTCTTTTTTCTGGTCGTTTTCATAGCGGTGATGTACCTCTTCAGTCCATTTCTCAGTACAATAGTTCTCATAGCCCTTCCCTTTATTTTCTGTGCATCTTTTATCCTCACCCCTTTTTTGCGGGACAGGCTTGAAGACAAGTACACCAGTAACGCCAACAACCAGTCCTTCCTCGTTGAAACCATTGCCGGCATTGAAACAATTAAAGCAATCGCCGCCGAACCCCGGGTCCGTGCGAACTGGGAAAATAAACTTTCTGACCATGTCAAAAATGGTTTTAGAAGTAGCCACCTTGCCAACCTGATCAGCCAGAGCACAACTGTTATCAGCAAGGTCCTCTCGGTACTGCTCCTCTGGTTTGGTGCAAAGGAGGTGTTAAATGGCAATCTGACAGTGGGCCAGCTTATTGCGTTTAACATGCTCTCTTCACGGGCAATCGCCCCGATAATTCGGCTCTCCCAGGTATGGAAGGAGTTTGAGCAGGCAAACATCTCTATCGCCAGGATTGGTGATATTTTCACCTGCCCTGCCGAGCAGGGATTTGACCCGAACCGGGTAAGTCTGCCCGCCATCAAGGGCGATGTAACCTTTGACCGGGTTTCATTTCGCTACAAGCCTGGTGGCCATGAGGTCCTCAGCGACGTTTCCTTTTCAGTTGGTGCCGGCGAGGTCGTCGGGATAGTCGGCAGTACCGGCTCCGGCAAAACCACCCTTGTCAAGCTTTTGCAGCGTCTCTATGTGCCTGAAAAAGGCAGGGTGCTTATTGACGGTGTTGATCTATCCATGGCAGATGCATCGTGGCTCAGGCGCCAAATTGGCGTGGTGGTCCAGGATGGAGTTCTTTTCAACTGCTCTATTAGAGACAATATTACCCTCAATACTCCGGAGCTTGAAATTGAGGCGGTCATTGAGGCTGCAAAACTGGCCGGAGCACACTCTTTTATCCAGGAATTGCAGATGGGGTACGACACCCCGGTGGGGGAAAGAGGTGTTCAGCTTTCTACAGGTCAGCGGCAGCGACTTGCCATTGCAAGGGCACTGGCCACCAATCCACGTATGCTGATCTTCGATGAGGCCACCAGTTCTCTTGATTATGAATCAGAGCTGCTCATCCAGCAAAATATGAAGAAAATGTGTGAAGGCCGCACCGTCTTCATAGTAGCCCACAGGTTATCCACTGTCCGCTATGCCGACCGGATTATCACCCTTGAAAAAGGA
>JBFHIO010000067.1:0-7476 GCA_041596435.1 Desulforhopalus sp.
CGGCCTGCAGGCTGCCCTCTGCCTTGATCAAAAGTTCTTTAATCAGCCTGGAAAAATTCCTCAAGAAGCTGTACGAAGTGTTTAATGTCCGCTGTCGTAACATCAAGGTGTGTGACGAGACGAAACTCCGCACCGGGATTGACCAGCACGCCCCGTTTGCCGAGGAAGTCCGCCAGCTCCAGTGAACGCTGTCCGTCCATCTGTACAAAGACCATGTTCGTCTGCGCTTCACCCACCTGAAAATCCTTCGCTGCAAACTTCTTCAGTTGCCCGGCCAGTTTTTCAGCGAGAGCGTGGTCATCCGCCAGCCGGTCAATATTGTTTTCGAGGGCGTAGATTCCTGCTGCAGCAAGAATGCCTGCCTGACGCATTCCGCCGCCAGCCATCTTGCGCCATTTTTTTGCTTCATGGATGAACTCCTGGTCGCCGCAGAGCAGCGAGCCCACCGGCGCACCCAGCCCCTTGGAGAGGCAGAGCGTGGAGGAGTCGAAGGGGCGGGTCAACTCGGCGGCCGCTACCCCCTGCGCCACTGCTGCATTCATCAGACGGGCGCCATCAAGATGGAATTTCAGGCCGTGTTCCCGCGCGAAATTACCGGCATCGGTAAGATAGGGGCGGGGCAGTGCCTGACCATTGTGGGTGTTTTCGAGACAGAAAAGCCGCGTGCGGGCGAAGTGAAAATCATCCGGTTTGATTTTTGCCGCCACCTTGTTCAGATCAAGGGTGCTGTCTGTCTCAAATTCAATGGGCTGCGGCTGCACTGAGCCGAACACCGCCGCGCCGCCTGCCTCATGCTCGTAGGTATGTGCTGTCTGCCCGACAATATATTCATCCCCGCGCTGGCAGTGGGAGAGGATGCCGATGAGGTTGGCCTGGGTGCCGCTTGTGGCAAAGGCCGCCGCTTCAAAACCAAGCAGCTCTGCGGTCATCGCTTCCAGTCGGTTGACTGTGGGATCGTCGCCATACACATCATCGCCTACTGATGCATCGGCCATTACGCGGCGCATGGCCTCGCCCGGTTTTGTTACAGTGTCACTGCGCAGATCAATTATTTTATTTTGTGAACTCATAGTTGTCTCCTTGAAAATTGTGTATTGGTATTTTGAGAGGACCTTGTATCTCGTCCATCTTCGAGGCACAGAAAAATTATCACAGGCATCTCGTTGATATCGGAGTCCAGCGCGTACCTCTGAGGATAAAATTTTTACTGCAACGAAGAGAATGGACGAAATACTGGTTGTTCGATGTGTCCTTGAGTTATTTATCCGAAAAAAGTAGTCTGGCCACCTCTGAAAAGAAACAAAAAATCTTAAAATTTTTCCCTTGCAGAAAAAACATGCCCCCCTCACTCAGTCCTGAACAGCAGGAAATTATTGATATTTATGCGGGAGACCTCACCCCCGCCGCCTTTTTCGCCATCGTTGAAGGAGAGCGTCAGCCGGAGGATCTTTCTGACAGTGACCTTCTCGACTTTCTTCAGCTCACCAATCTCCTTTACCGCAGCGGGGAACCGGTCATCTCTGATGACGAATACGACTTCAGTTTTCTCAATGAACTGCGTCGCCGTCATCCTGACCATCCCTTCCTCGGTACAGTGGAGCCGGAGGCTGTCACTAAAACAGTGGAGTTGCCCGAACGGATGCTCTCCACCGATAAAGCCTACAATTTTTCCACCATTCAGCGCTGGATAAACCGCATCGAAAAAGCGGCGCACGAGAGTCAGAAAAATTTTTCTGAGCTGCAGTTCCGGGTCACTCCCAAGCTGGACGGGTTTGCCGCTTACGATGATGGAACCCGCCTCTACACACGGGGAGACGGCCGTCGCGGCACCGACATCACCCGCGCCATGGAGCGTGGCCTGCAGGTGGCTGAAAGCGGTCGGCGCGGCCTTGGGCCGGGGGAGATCGTTGTCAACCGAAAATGGTTTACCATGAAGCTGGCCGGCACCTTTGAAAACTCCCGCAACGTGCAGGCGGCCCTGATTAAAGAAAAAGAGCTGGACCCTCTTGCGGAAGAGACCCTGCGCGAGGGCAAGGCGGTCTTCTATCCCTTCTCCCTTCTGCCGGACTGGCGCGGGACCTGGGCTGAACTCTCTGCCGACTTCAACGCCACTGTCGAGCGCATCTGGCATCTGCTGGAGTACAATACCGACGGCGTGGTGCTGGAGATTGTGGACGAAGAAATCAAGAAACGCATGGGGGACACCCGCCACCACCACCGCTGGCAGATTGCCTGGAAACAGAATACCGAAACCGTGGAAGTGCGGCTCCTCGCCGTGGTGCCGCAGACTTCCCGTTCCGGCCGGGTGAACCCGGTGGCGGAGTTTCCGCCAACCCGCCTGCGCGGTGCGCTTATCCGCCGTGCCACGGCTCACCACTACGCCATGGTCCGTGATCTGAAGATTGGCCCTGGTGCCCTCATTCGTCTTTCCCGCAGCGGCGAAGTCATTCCCAAAATCGAAGAAGTGCTTGAACCGGGCGAGGTACAGATTCCACAGAACTGTCCGAGCTGCAACGGTAAACTGATCTGGGAGGGAGACTGGCTGGTGTGTACCAACCAGCTTCACTGTCCGGCGCAGATCGTTAACAGCATGGAGCATTTTTTCAAAACTCTCGGGAATATTGACGGGTTTGGCCCCTCCGCTCTGCACAAGATTTATAACGGCGGGGTGCGTACCCTCGGCGAAATATATGCCCTCAGCGAGGGTGATTTTCAAAAATTCGGCTTCGGCCCGAAACAGGCTGAAAACATTGTTGCTCAGCTGCAGCGCAGCCTGCGCGAACCGATAGAAGACTGGCGCTTTCTTGCTGCTTTCGGCGTCCGCCGTATGGGCGCGGGCAACTGTGAAAAACTGGTTGCCGCCTTCCCGCTGGAAGATGTTTTTTCCCTGAATATTGAGCAGATTAAGGAAATCAAGGGCTTCTCGGAGAAGATTGGCGAGGAGCTTGTGGACGGGCTGGCTTCAATCCGCAGGGAGTTCGACCAGCTGCGTGCCCTCGGTTTTACCCTCATTCCCACACCGCTGACAGCGGAAAATGAAGCGGAAAAAGGCGCGGCCAGCCCTGTCGCGGGAAAGACCATCGTTTTTACCGGAAGTATGGTGCAGGGTAAACGTGATGATATGAAGAAGCAGGCGAAGGCTCTTGGTGCCAGAGTGGGCAGCAGTGTGAGCGGCAGTACCGATTTCCTTGTCTGCGGTGCGAAGGTGGGAGCTGCAAAACTCAGCAGAGCGGAGCAATTCGGTGTGCAGATCATCAGCGAAGCGGAGTATCTGGCCATGATCGGCTGACAGACGGAAACAGCCGTTTTTCATGGAAATCGAATAAAGTTATGTTATGATGAAAAATTTATCTGCAACATTCGTAAACCCGTAGTAAACCCCCTGCAGGAGCACATCATGCACATATTAGTTACCGGCGGTGCCGGATATATCGGCAGTCACACCTGCGTTGAACTGCTTTCCCGTAATGACAGGGTTACTATTCTCGACAACCTTTCCAATTCAAGTCTTAAAGCGGTTCGCCGGGTGGAAGAACTCGGTGGTGGCAAGGTCAATTTCCACCAGGTAGATATCCTCGACCGAACGGGGCTGGAAGATGTCTTTGAGCAAAATATAGATACTCCCTTTGATGCTGTTATCCATTTTGCTGGTAAAAAGGCGGTGGGGGAATCGGTGGAGAAACCGCTGCTCTACTACCATAACAATATCACAGGGACCATCAACCTCGTGGAGGTGATGGAACAGTATGGTGTGCGTAATCTCATCTTCAGTTCCTCGGCAACGGTTTACGGTGAACCTGCCAGCCTGCCGATCAGCGAAGAGTGTCCCACCTCCGCCTGCACTAATCCCTATGGCTGGACCAAGTTGATGATCGAACAGATCCTCACAGACATGCAGCTTGCTCGACCAGAATGGAACGTGCTGCTGCTGCGTTACTTCAACCCGGTCGGAGCACATAAAAGCGGTCGTATCGGTGAAGATCCCAACGGCATTCCGAATAATCTCATGCCTTATATCACTCAGGTGGCCATTGGCCGGTTGAAACAACTCTCGGTTTTTGGGGATGACTATGACACCCCGGACGGCAGCGGCGTACGCGACTTTATCCATGTGGTGGATCTCGCCCTTGGTCATGTGGCTGCGCTGAAGAAATTTGCTGACAATCCAGGATGCTATGTTTACAACCTCGGCACCGGGAAGGGCTGCTCTGTACTCGATATGGTGAAGACTTTCAGTGAGGCCTGTGGCATGGAGATCTCCTGTAAAATTGCTCCGAGAAGGGCAGGCGATATTGCAGCCTGCTACGCCGATCCGGGCAAAGCTGCCCGCGAACTGGGCTGGAAGGCGCAGTATAACCTTAGAGATATGTGTGAAGACTCCTGGCGCTGGCAGCAGCAGAATCCAGAAGGATATGGCGAACAGGATGACTGACTGACAGACCTTTTTCTTGTACCCGAATCAGAAGAGAGGATCTTTAACTCTTCTCCCTGAGAAGCCGAAAACTCCCCCCATCACTGTGAAAAATGGAACCTGGTTTGGATAGATCTGAAGAATTACTGAAAGAAATTCATGCTCTCGTTGACAGACCGATCCGCCTGATGGTGGCGTGCGGTCATCAGAACCGCACCCTGCTGAAAAACTATGTGCGCGCAAAACTCCCCGCAAATCTTGAGCTGGTGGCAGGTCCGGGATGCAGTGTCTGTGTCATGCCGGCTGGACATATTGACGCTTTTGTCAAGGTGGCCAGCCAGCCCGGTGTAATAACGGCAGTCTGTGAAGATCTGTTCCGGGTGCGGGGAAGCAAAGAGTCGCTGGCTTCCATCTGCGACAAGGGTGCCCGGGTGGAGCTGATCAACACCCCGCGGGAAGCGCTGGATATTGCCCGGCAGGAGCCGGACAGTACGGTTGTCTATGTGGCCGCCGGATTTGAGGCTACCGCTCCTAATGTTGCTGAGGCGATTCTCTACGCTGCTGAGAGCGGGTTGGAAAACTTCTGTGTTATTCCATCTATCCGCCTGCTGCCTCCCACCATCGGTCGTCTCATGGAAAACGAGAATCTGCATATTGAAGGATTGCTCTGCTCCGACAGCAACAACGTTGTTTCCGACACTGACGCTTACAGTCACCTCGCCAGAAAATACAACCTTCCCTGCTGCATCGCCGGGTTTGGTCTTGAAGATGTCCTTGAAGGGCTTCTTTTCCTCGTGCGTCAGGTGAAAGCTGGAACGGCAGAGGTGAGTGATGACTCGGCCTTCTCCTGGTCTCCCCTGGAAACGAATATTGCCCTGCGCATTGTCTCTGAGGTCTTCTGTGCCGTCGAAACCGACTGGCGCGGGCTCGGTACCATTTCCCGCAGTGGCTTTGTTATTCGCGATGAGCTGGCTCTCTTCGATGCCACCCGGCGTTTCAACGTCCACTTTACCGAGGGGCACGAAAACAGCAAATGCCAGTGTAACGAGATCATCTCCGGGCGCAGTATTCCGACTGACTGCCCTTTTTTCGGTATGAGCTGTACCCCCGTCAGCCCGGTGGGCCCCTGTATGATCTCCGATGAGGGCATCTGTCACTCCTATTTTAAATACGAGCTGCAGTCGCCCTGAGACTGCAGCTTTTCTCCTTTTCATCCTCATGGAGGATTTCCCATGGTTACCTATATCTACTGGTTTTCTGTTATCGGTGTTGCGCTTCTTCTCTTTGCCATTCTGGCCCGCATGGACCACTGGAAAAGTGCTGTCAGTGTTGCCCTCGTTATTCTCATTGGGGGGTGGGGTGCCTACTATTTCAAATTTGAAAATCTTCTTGCGCGCAGTTACGGTGGAGTGATGGAGGTCACTGTGCCTGAAGGGATGCATAATATCGGGATGACATGGAAGGAGAACAGCCTCTGGGTAGAAAATTATGATCCGGAATCAAACACCTGTATCTTCAAGGAACGGACTCCTGGGGGTATTTGGCAGGGTGAGGTTCGGCTGCACAACTGCAACCCGATGATGCCGACGAGTACGGAATCCAGATAAGTCAGCAGAGAAAATACACCCTTTTTTTATTCTTTTGCAGGCGGGATGTAAATTCTGGACTTTATTTTATCTCAGTTGTTTCATGACCCGGAAGAAAAGATAAAGAGAAATTTAACCAGAAAACTCAATGGAAGATCAGGTGGTTAAGCTTTGTTTTATAACTTGCCGTTTTTGCGCCACCTTTGATTGATGTTGCCAGAAGAGCCGGGGCGATATATAATAAAAAATGCAGTGTAACGGGCCGTAAACAGACTAGTGGTGTTTACGGCCTGTGTTGTGTTTAATAAAGGAAAAGGGCTTTTAACAGCAACTCAGACTGTTATAAAAAAATTATAAAAACATTCCCTTGTATTCCCGTCGATTGATGGGGGAGGCAAAGATCAAAGAAATATAAAAGCCGTTTACGGCGTAGTTTAAAAAGAAGAGAAACAGCTGTAAAAAATGCAGTAAAAATGTTGTAAAAATCGTTTGTACCCATCGTGTCATCATGATTAAAACGTACCTTTTTATCGCCATCGTTTCTGAGGTAGTGGCGACCGTTGCTCTGAAATCCTCAGATGGATTCTCCCGCTTGATGCCAAGTGTTGTCGTTGTCGCAGGATATGGTCTGTCCATGTTTCTGCTCTCTGTTGTCCTGACGTCTATGGATATGGGGGTTGCCTATGCGATCTGGAGTGGACTGGGAATCGTGCTTGTCACCATTGCGGGCATGACCATGTATAACCAGCAACCGGATGCCGCCGCACTGGCAGGAATGGGATTGATTGTCGCAGGTGTCGGGGTTATTCAGCTTTTTTCTAAAATGGCTGGGCATTAAAAATCGACAACCGGAAAAACTTTGATTTATTTCAATATGATATAATGAAAAGCACAGACATGCAGTTGAGAAAGGCGGGGGACTCAGGAAAATTCTTGAGTCCCCCATTTTTTTGCCCGCGATGGTGTCTGCTTCCAGTCACCAATATGTTCTCATCTGCCTCTGCAGAGGCTGTGCACTTATTATACGAATCAGGAGAAGAAAATTTACGAAAGGACATTATGCTGCCGCAGACACTGTCAGGGGGTGCTCTTCTTGGAAAAGATCATTTTCATTAAGAACGAGGCTGCTGTCGGGTGCTGGTGTCTGTTGTGTGGCAACTTCGGATTTTCTGCACTCTGTTTACGTAACCTGACCGCCAGCCTGCTCTTATGTTTTATGTGTATGTTGTCTTTATTGAATGAGTCCAGCGGAAATCGAGAATAAACCTCTGAATTGTATCTTTTACGGAAAGGAAGTCTGGGGCAGAGGAAGAACGAAGAAAGGAATAAAAAAAGGCCTTACAGCAATGAAGCTGTAAGGCCTTGAAAATTTCTGGTTGCGGGGGAAGGATTTGAACCTCCGACCTTCGGGTTATGAGCCCGACGAGCTACCAGACTGCTCCACCCCGCGCTGAGAAGTGACACTATACAACTTTAATA
>JBFHIO010000068.1:0-7412 GCA_041596435.1 Desulforhopalus sp.
GGTAAATTTCTTCCTGCACCTCGCATATGAACGAAATACAAGCTGTTTCAAGGGACCCTTTAATCTGCTTTTCCGGCAGCAGTATAAAAACCGTTCAAGATGACAGAAGGGAAGGAAAACAGATCAGGGGACACAATGCAGCTCAGGCCCGCTGTTTCCAACGGGCCTGAGTGTATCCTGCTCTTTTACACAGCTCAAATTCTCAACGCTGCTTTTCCAGAGCGGCAATCCGATCTTCCAGCGGGGGATGGCTCAGAAAAAGGCTGGAGAAACCACCTGTCCTCGGGCGAATGCCGAAAGCTGCCATTTGATCCGGCAGGTGACTCGGTTCATGGCTCGACTCCAAACGACGCAGAGCCGCCACCATTTTTCCTGGTCCGGTGAGAAAGGCGGACCCGCGGTCTGCCTCAAACTCACGTCGACGGGAAAACCACATGACAATAATCGTGGCGAAAAGGCCAAAAACCAGCTGCAGTATGGTGGCAACAGCCATATAACCGAAAAAGCCCAGTCCTTCTCCGTCTTCATCACTCAGAGCATTGCTGATAATATTGGCGATAATGCGGGAAAAGAAGATGACGAAGGTGTTCAGTACGCCCTGAATCAATGACAGGGTCACCATGTCGCCACAGGCAACGTGGGTGATTTCGTGACCGAGAACAGCCTCAATCTCATCCTTGTTCATGCCCCGCAACAAACCGGTGGAGACTGCGACCAGTGCGGAATTTTTACTCATTCCAGTGGCAAAGGCATTCATGTCCGGAGAGTCGTAGACAGCCACTTCAGGCATGCCAATTTCCGCTTTCTGTGCCAGGCGGCTGACAGTATCTACCAGCCATCTTTCCGTCTGATTTGCAGGCGTCTCAATAACCTGCGCGCCAACAGCGCGCTTTGCCATCCACTTTGATATTGCCAGTGAGATGAAAGAACCGCCAATACCGAAGATTGCGGACATTACCAGCAACCCCGATGTTGTTCCCTGGTCGAGTCCGAACAGGCTCATAACAATACCAACCAGCACAAGAATCGCGAGGTTGGTGGCGAGATACAGAACAATTCTCATCATTAATGTGTCTCCTTTTTTTAATTATAATATTGAGTACGTCTACCAAACAACCGGCGCCTTAAAGGCTTCCCAGTACTTTTTTTACCGTGTTACCGTCCACCATGGCCCCAAAATGCTGCATAATCGGCTTCATCGCCTGCATCTTGTTCCCGAACTCCGCCAGGTTGACATTAGCGTCAATCCACGCCTTGATCTCTTCTTCACTGGCCTGCTTCGGCAGATAACTTTCCATAATGGTGATGTAAGGGGAAGGGGCATCCTGCTCTCCTTTCGCCTCAAGCAGCTCCTTCTCCGATTTGACCAGTTTTTTCACGATGGCAATGACCTGCTCATCACTCAATTCCTTCTCGCGCTGACGGGCAAATTCCCCGATGAGAATACGGATAGCACTGACTTTTTCTGTCTCTCTGGCCTTCATGGCATTTTTGAGATCAACTTTTAAATCTTGCTGTAATGACATTTCTACTCCTTTTTTCTATAGATTTTTATAGTTTGTGGATACAATTGAAGGACATAATAATACTCTTTTAATGGAAAAAAACCATGGACTGCCTCTCATTTCTTGCCGAACAAAAAATCAATGAAGCCCTGCGCAAAGGAACTCTTACCCCGGAGCGACTCAAGGGGAAACCACTGGAGTTTGAAGATGACAGTTTCGTTCCCGCAGAGTTGAAAATGGCATATAAAATTCTTAAGAACTCCGGCTACCTGCCACCAGAGGTAACTGAACGGCGAGAGGTCGAACGACTCGAAGACCTTATCGAACACAGCGAAGACGAACACGAACGCCTCAGACAGATGAAGAAACTGCAAATTCTGATGATGAAGGTCGATGCCCGACGCGGGTTTCGTTCGAAGATCACGGACCAGGAGGAATATTACAGACAGGTGGTAGAACATATCACCACACGCAATGGAGGGAAAAAAGATGGTTGAAATCACCGGCCCGGGGACCAGTCTTGAAAAAGCAGTAAAACAGTTCCGCGCTGCCCGCTTTCCGCTCGCCTTTACCGGCGCGGGGATCTCCGTGCCAAGCGGTATTCCCGATTTTCGCAGTGAGAAAGGGTTGTGGACGAAATACAATCCGGAAATGTATGCCACACTGGATGCCTTCCTTGAAGATCCCGAAAAGGTGTGGGACATCTATCGTGACAGGGGCAGAATGCTCCTCGACAAGAAACCGAACAAGGCACACATCGCCCTCGCCGAATTGGAAAAATCAGGATTGCTCAAAGGGATAATAACGCAAAACATAGACCGTCTGCATCAGCTTGCCGGAAGCTCTCTAATTTTGGAAATACACGGGAATTTTGGTCACCTGCAGTGCCTTGAGTGTGGCAACAGGGTGCCCGTCAGTGAAAAGCTGCTTGAGACCAGACCATTTCCCGTCTGTGAACTCTGCGGAGCTCCACTGAAACCGGACATCGTTCTTTTTGGTGAGAGCGTTCGGCAGATGGAGGCAATTCAGACACTGACAGCATCCTGCGACCTGCTGCTGGTAATCGGCACCTCCGCCAATGTTTATCCTGCTGCAGCACTGCCGACACAGGTAAGACAGAATGGCGGTCTGCTTTATGAGTTTAATCTTGAACCTGTGCTGCAAAACGCCGACTACTGCTTCTCCGGGTCGGCGGTAAAGGGCCTGCCGCTGCTGCTGCAGGCCCTGAAAAACAGCGCATATTAACGTGAGTGGAAGGGACGGGAAAAACCGCCCCTTCCACTCAAGAGTCCCTTAACTGAACGTAACCACCTTATCAGCATTTTCCGTCGCGAGAACAATGTCGAGCATGTTGGTCAATCCGCCAACACCCTTATTCGCAGTCAATCCGAGAAATTCCATGCAGGTCCCGCAGGAAAGCACGGTGGTCCCGGCCTTTTCATACTCTTTAATTTCTTCAAGTACCGGTGAGTCTTTACAGGTCAGGCGGACTCCGCCATTAACAAAGATGAGCTGCCAGAGACTCGGCCCCATCTCATTAAGCGTCTTGATATAGTTGACCATCAGTTTGCGCCCAAGCTCATCATCGCCAGTACCCATCCTGTCACTCATAATCAAAACCAGAACCTTTGCTTCTCCCTCCACCACCTTTGCCGCTGCCGGTTTTACGGCCGCCAGAGGGGCCTCTCCTTCCAGAGTTCCCACAATACGAAAGAGATCGCCTTCGGCGGTATCACTCACTGCATACCCCCGACTGCCAAGAAAACGGGAAACATTTTCCACGGCAGCCGAATTATCAACGAGAACCTCAATGGAACCGGGTGCCTCTTTTTCAATAACCTCTCTTGCCCTTAATACCGGCGCGGGACATGTCAGCCCGCGTGCATCGACAGATGCCATAATTCACTCCAAAATTTAATTTTCATTCACCGAAACCGCCACAGCGGGATCTCAATATAAAGTTATTCCTGCATCATCACCGCCAACAGTACCGATCACGGCAGAATCCTCCAGCCCGGCGTCATGCAGCCGTGCCACAACTTCGGCCGCATCTCCAGCGCGGCAGCCAAAGAGCAGCCCCCCAGAGGTCTGCGGATCAAAGAGGATATCGCGCAGTATGGGGTCAAAACCCTCCAGCCCCTTCACCATCCACTGGCGATAGTCACGGTTGCGGTGTGCTCCCACGGGAACCAGCCCCATGGCTGCATAATCATAGGTGCCGGCAAGTATCGGCACAGCAGCGGTTTCCAGCTCTACCCGACACTTTCCATCCACCATTTCCCCAAGATGCCCAAGCAGGCCAAAGCCGGTCACATCAGTACAGGCGGAAACATCAAAAGCACGCACAACCTCAGCCGCAGCAGCGTTGAGGGTCGCCATGGTTTCTGTCACCATCTTCACCTCTGCCTGGCTGGCCAGTCCACCCTTAATGGCGGTGTTGAGAATTCCAGTACCAATTCCCTTTGTAAGAATCAGCCTGTCTCCTTCACGCAGCCCCTGGTTTTTCCATATTTTCTGTGGATGGACATACCCCGTCACCGAGAGGCCATACTTCGGCTCTTCATCCTCCACACTGTGCCCGCCGAGCAATACGGCCCCGGCCTCACGAACCTTCTCCGCTCCTCCGGCAAGCATCGCTTTCAGAGGCTCCAGTCCCATGGTTTCAACGGGCCAGGCAACAATATTCATTGCCGTTTTCGGCACCCCTCCCATCGCATAAACATCCGACAGCGCATTGGCCGCAGCCACCCTGCCGAAATCATAAGGATCATCAACAATGGGCGTAAAAAAGTCCACCGTCTGAATCAGGGCAAGCTCATCCGACACGCGATAGATCCCCGCGTCATCAGCCGTTCCCTTACCAACCAGCACGTTCTCATCCGTTGGGAAATCAAGTCCGTGCAATGCGTTCTCCAGGTCCCCTGGAGTTATTTTGGACGCTCAACCGCCGCCGATGGTACAGGCGGTGAGACGAATCTGCTCAGCCATATTTCCTCCTGACACTCTATTATTAACTCTAAACTGCACGCGTATTTCAAGATTCACTCTGTCGAGTAATCAATGTAGTACCTGACGAACCTGCTTTCCAATTGGAAAATGCTATATAACTTCTCACGGAAAGAGGCAACACCAATGAGGGAGATTCCAGCCTTATTTTCAGCCAAAAGAAAAGAAGGCAACCGTCTTTGAAAGCCACACCAGCGGCACGCCCTGCACGAAGAATTTGAGCAACAGGATGTCTTGAAAAAAAGAAGGGGAAAAGAGCAGAATATTGAAAGGATAAATTCAGCGGGGACCTCCCTGGCAGCATTGAATTCAAGCGGAGATGCACCAGAGACCGTACTTGCCGTTTTACAACCGATACAGTAGGTTGAAAACGAGGGCGATATCGCCAAAACACGGAACCTTAGCACAAAGGAAACGACAATGGCAGAACCAAAAGATATGTATCAATGCCAGACAACCAACTGTGGCTATATTTACAATCCCGACAAAGGGGATCGAAAAGGAAAGGTTCCCAAAGGTGTTAAATTTAAGGATCTGCCCGATGACTGGAAATGCCCCATATGCGGAGCCAGTAAAAAGGCATTCAAAGCCCTTGGGTGAGCTGGGACAAAGACGGATAATGAAAAATTGTCCGTCCTCTTTTTTGTCCAGCCACCACGTTATGCTTCTTTCCCTCCAGACAATTCCACCCTGCCTTATTTGACCTGTACATTCCGTTTTATATAGGTGCTGTAATCAGTCACCTCGGGAACATAATCAGATCCAATCAGCGGTGAGGTAATGAGAAAATCTGCCGTTGAACGATTATTTGCCGTGGGAATATTGTAAAGGACAGCGAGCCTGAGCAGTGCTTTCACATCTACATCGTGAGGTTGCGGTTCCATCGGATCCCAGAAAAAGATCAGGTAATCCACCTTCCCTTCCGCAATCATCGAGCCGAGCTGCTGATCTCCGCCAAGCGGACCGGATTTCAATCGTGTAACCCTCGCATCAATCCCCTGTTCCCTGAAATATCCAGCAACGAGGCTGCCGGTAGTTCCTGTGCAGACCATCGATCCGCGGGCGAGGACATCTTTATGTTCTGCGGTCCAGCCCAGCAGAGCTTCTTTCCGGTTGTCGTGTGCAACCAGTGCAAAGACCTTTTCTTTCATAGATTCTCCTTTTCAGCTGGTCGAAGACGTTTCCGCCTTCCGTTTTTTTTCATCTTCCAGAAATCGGTCAATCACCTCCATGGCAATATCGCGTATTGGCACATGTTCCGTGGCATTCCAGATTGTGGCAATTTCAACAAACTGTTCTTCGCAGGCTTTAAAGGCTTCTACCACATCCGGGTCAAAGTGGGTTCCGCTCGCCTCACAAATAAATTTCGCCGCCTGTTCGTGGCTCATTCCGTCTTTGTAGGGTCGCCATGAAACGAGCGCATCGTACACATCCGCCACAGCTACCAGTCGCCCGCCAAAAGGAATCGCCTCCCCGACGAGCCCCATGGGATAACCGCTGCCGTCCCACTTCTCATGGTGGGTCAGGGCAATATCCCGTGCCATTAAAAGAAAGAAATCGCCGGAATCACTGTTCTTCATCCCCCGCGCCATGTCCAGGGACTCAGCACCAAAAAGGGTATGCATCTGCATCTCCTTGAATTCCCCAATGGTCAGTCTGCCGGGCTTGAGCAGGATACGGTCTGGCACCCCGACTTTTCCTATATCATGCAGTGCTGAGGTTTTGTAAAGAATGTCCACATCCTGCCTGCTGAGATGCACTCCACCGAGGCCGGTACGCCTGAAATACTCTGCCAGTACAAGTACATAATTCCGCATGCGCAGAACATGCTGCCCGGTATGGGTATCACGGGTCTCCACGACTGAGGCCAGCCCGAGAATGGTTGACTCCTGGCCGGAGGCGAGCTGGCGTTCATACTCCAGAGAACGCAACTCTTCGCCGCGAAAATGAAGGAAGGTAAAAAAGAAGAAAGAAAGGCAGAAGAGCAGAGCCGCCGAAGCAACCGGCAGAAAAATTCCCGAACTGACAAAAAGGGAAACAGCAATGAAAGGAAAGAGAAGCAGCAGTCCCCCGCAAATCAAGGTAATGACAAGGGTGGAAAAACGAGAGAGAATCAGGCTCACGATCAAGATGGCAACGCAAAGCAGCCCCGCAGCCAGCCAGCGGCCCCAGGGCGGAGTAACAATGAAATCCCTGTTCAGCAGGGTATTGACAACAGCAGCCTGCACCTCAGTGCCGAAAACCCTGCTGGCAAACGGAGTGGAGAGGGAATCTGCCAGTCCTTCAGCAGAGAAACCCACCAGCACAACCTTTCCGCTAAAAACTTCCGGCGGAATCACTCCAGTCATCACCATATCTGCCGGGATTCCGGGGGCAGTATATCTGCCGCCATGAAAATGAATGTTAAGGTTGCCGTTACTATCAAGGGGAATCAGCTCTCCACCGAGGTGCAGCTCTCTGCGATTGCCATCCACCTTCAGACGAGCACTGGTAACACCGCCTTTTTTCGCAGCGAGCAGCAGCGCCATCGACGGCCATAATTTTCCGTCATATTCTATCAGCAGCGGAGCCCGACGCACCACGCCGTCACTGTCCGCCTGAACGTTGAGAAAGCCAGTCCCTGCCGCTGCCGCCAGCAGAGGCAGAGGAGGAATCACACCGACAGCGGGAGAGAACCCGCTCTTCTCAGACTGCTCAATCATCAGCGGCACCCGAGAAGGCACAGCTTTCGCCATCTCCTGTCTGCTGCCGTAACGAAAGATTTCCCCGAGATAAAAGGGCCCGCGGCGCAGGACATCGGCAAGGATGGCATCGTTATCCTGCAATTCGTCAGCAATATTTTGAATATTCAGATCAACAGAAAATTTCTGTTTCAGCGTCCTGCGTATACTGGTGAGAGAC